>CAIYPH010000722.1 GCA_903928045.1 uncultured Rhodospirillales bacterium | reverse complement strand
CCGACCAGCTCGCGGCCGAGGCTGGTGAACATCACCCGCTTGCCCGTCCCGCGGTCGATAATCGCGGCGTCGAGCTGCCGTTCGAGGGCGAGCAGCCCGGCGGAGAGGGTGGACTGAGTGACGGCGCATGCCTCGGCGGCGCGGCCGAAATGGCCATGCTCCGCGAGGGCGAGGAGGTAGCGCAGCTGCTGGGGGGTGGGCAGGGGGGTCATGGCGATGAAATGGGCCGGCGCAAGCGGATTTCCATGCGCCCGGCCGATTTACCGCCGGTTAAACCGGATGTCGCAGAAAGACGACGCATCCCGAGGGCCGCCCCATGTCTCCCCCGCTCGATTCCGCGCCGCCGCCGCGTGACCGCTTTCTGGCCTTCGCCTTCGCGGCGTCGGACATGTTGATCGAGACGGGGCTCGACGGCGTTGTCTCCTTCGCTACCGGCGCTTTCCGCCAGCGCCTCGGCGCCGACCCCAGCCAGTTCCTCGGCCAGCGCATCACCAGTCTCATCACCGCGGCCGACCAGGCCTCGCTGGCGATGGCCATGGCGACGGTGACGCTGCGTGGCCGCATTCCGCCTTTGGTGCTGCGCTTGTCCGACGCGGAGTCGACTCCGGTGACACTGTCGGCGCTGATGATGCCGGGCCCGCCGCCGCGGCTGTGTTTCACCATCGGCCCAGTGCCTGCCCAGCCAGGCGCGGCCGAGACCCGGCCAGCCGGGTTCGAGGAGCCGCTGCTGTTCGTGCGCGAGGCCGAACTGGCATTGCGTTCCGGGGCGGATACGCGGCTCGGGCTGCTGGAGCTGGAGAACTGGCAGGACGTGCAATCCCTCCTGGCGCCGGAGGACATGCGGGCGCTGAAGGAGGGGATCGGCGCCATTCTCTCCCAGGCCGGGCCCGGCGTGCTGGCGGGCGAGATCGGCCAGGGGCGGTTCGGCCTGCTCGGCAGCGCCGACCTCGATGTCGCGGCGCTGGCCGGCAAGCTGCGAGATCTTGTCGGCAGCGGCCCGGCGGCGCGATGCACAAAAGTGAGCGATACCGAGCTGCCGCTCACGGTCGGCAGCCTGACGCCGACCCAGGCGGCGCGCACACTGCGCTTCGCGGTCACCCGCTTCGCCGCCGGCGGCACCAAGGCGGCGCAGCTTGACGGCACCGCGGATGGCCTCGCCGGCATCATCGCGCGCTCCGAGCGCAGCGCGCTGGCAATGCGCCGGTCCATCGCGGCGCGGCGCTTCCGACTACAGTTCCAGCCGATCGTGCGGCTCGACGACCATGCCGTGCACCATTTCGAGGCCCTGCTGCGCCCGGCGGAAAGCGAAACCCACCCGAGCGGCACACCGCAGGATTTCGTGCTGTTCGCGGAGATGGTCGGGTTGGCCGAGGAGCTCGACATCGCCGTCCTGGTCGAGGCGCTCGATGCCCTGCGCGCCGCGCCAACCGCGACCGTCGCGGTCAACGTCTCCGGGTTCACCATGCAGAGCCCGCCCTTTGCCGAGGCGGTGATCAACCTGATCGCCGCCAACGCCGACATCATCGGTCCCGACCAGCCGCATCGCCTGCTCATCGAACTTACCGAGACCGCCGAGATCGACGACATGGCCACCGCCGCCGCCGCCATCGCCACGCTGCGCGCGCATGGCGTGCCGGTCTGCCTCGATGATTTCGGCGCCGGCGGCGCGGCATTCCGGTATCTCAGGGAATTCGGAGTCGACTACGTGAAGATCGACGGCCTCTACGTGCGCGCCGCCGTCCGCGGGGCGCGCGAGCGCGGCTTCGTCGCCTCGATGGTGGAACTCGCCAGCGGCGTCGGCGCCGAGGTGGTCGCCGAGATGATCGAGACCGAGGAGCAGGCGGCGCTGATGCGCGAACTCGGGGTGCAGTACGGCCAAGGCTGGCTGTTCGGCCGGCCTGGCTCGCTGCCAGGCGCGCGGCGCTGAAATGAATGCATCCGTGACGCGTCTTGTTCTGTAGAACGGCACGTGCCCACCCGGGCGTGACGTAGCACAGAGGGACGTGACGATGCGTGGACTTGGCCCATTCCTGCGCGATGCCTGGCGGCTGGCGCTGCCCTATTTCCGCTCCGAGCACCGCTGGTCGGCGCGCGGGCTGCTCGCCGCCATCGTGGCGCTGAACCTGCTGATGGTCGGCATCAACGTCCAGCTCAGCTACTGGAACCGCGCCTTCTACGACGCCCTGCAGGCCAAGGACCTCGAGAGCTTCTGGGACCTGCTGCTCCTGTGGCGCAACAACGACAAGGGCTTCATGCTGGGCTTCTGCGTGCTGGCGGGGGCGTTCATCCTGATCGCGATCTACCGCACCTATCTCAGCCAGTGGTTGCGTATCCGCTGGCGCGGCTGGATGACCGAGCGCCTGCTGAAGGACTGGCTATCCGAGCGCGCCTACTGGCATATCGCGCTCAGCGCGGGGAATGCCGGCGGCTACGGCACCGACAACCCCGACCAGCGTATCGCCGACGATCTGCGCGATTTCGCCGATGACACGCTGTCCCTTGCCCTCGGCCTGCTCTCCAGCATCGTCACACTGGTCAGCTTCGTCACCATCCTGTGGACACTCTCGGGGCCGGTCACCCTGCTCGGCGTGACGATCCCGGGCTACATGGTGTGGATCGCGCTGGTTTACGCCGCTGTCGGCACCGCTTTGTCCCACCTGATCGGCCGGCCGCTCGCCGCGCTGAATTTCCGCCAGCAGCGCGTCGAGGCGGATTTCCGCTTCGGCCTGGCCCGCATGCGCGAGAACCTTGAGGGCATCGCCCTCTACGGCGGCGAGGCGCAGGAGGAGCACGCCGCCAATGGCCGCTTCGCCGCGGTGGTCGCCAATTGGCGGCAGATCATGGACCGTACTAAGCTGCTCAACGCCTTCACGTCAGGCTTCGACCAGATCGCGGTGATCTTCCCGATGATCGTCGCCGCCCCCCGCTATTTCGCCGGCGAGATCGCGCTCGGCGGCCTCACGCAAACCACCGGCGCGTTCCGCAGCGTGGAAAGCGCGATGGCGTTCTTCGTCCACGCCTACTCCTCGCTCGCGAGCTGGCGCGCCACGGTGGAGCGTCTCGCCGCCTTCCGCGCCGCCATCGATGCCGCCCGTGCCGCGCCGCCGGGTGTGCGCATCAGCATGGGGACGGACGGTGATTACCGGCTGGACGGGCTTTCGCTCGCTTTGCCCGATGGCCGCGCCCTGCTCGCCAGCCAGTCGCTCGCGCTGAAAAAAGGCGAATGGGTCGCGGTCGGCGGCCGGTCGGGGGCGGGGAAGTCGACCATCTTCCGTGCCTTCGCCGGGCTGTGGCCGTTTGGCGGCGGCGCCATCGCACGCCCGGCCGGCAGCAGCCTGTTCCTGCCGCAGCGGCCCTATATCCCGCTCGGCAGTCTGCGCCGCGCGGTGGCCTACCCGGCCGATGCCTCCGCATACACCGACGACGCGTTGCGCGAGGCGCTGACCGCCGTCGGCCTCGGGCATCTGGCCGGCGCGCTGGAGCAGGAGGAGGCCTGGGCCCAGCGCCTCTCAGGCGGCGAGTTGCAGCGGCTCGCGGTGGCGCGCGCCCTGCTCGCGCGGCCGGACTGGCTATTCCTCGACGAGGCGACCGCCAGCCTCGACCCGCAATCCGAGGCCGAGCTCTACGCGCTGCTCCGCGCCCGCCTGCCGGGGACCACCGTGATCTCTATCGCCCATCGTCCTTCGGTGGCGGAGCTGCACGACCGCCGCCTCACCCTCGTGGCCGAGGCCGGCGGCGGCAGCCTGTTGCCGACGTGATCTAGCCGAGCAAGGCGATGAGCAGCATCGCGATGGCCACCACATTCACCGCGAAGGCTGCGGTGCGGACCCAGGCGATGCCGGCGATGTAGACGATGGCGTGGACGATCCGGGCGATCAGGAACAACTCGGCCGCCAGCGCCGTGCTGCCATTGGTCTTGCCCGCGATCACCACCGCCAGCACCAGGGCGGCGAAGGGCACCAGGTTCTCCACCATGTTGGCATGCGCCCGGCGCGCGCGGCCGACCCAGCCGGCACCGGCGGGGAAGTTGTCGCGGTTGCCGGCGACCGTCGGCAGCCCGAGCTGGGCGATGAAGCCCAACGTATAGGGTACGGCGAGCACAACGCAGAGGACGGCACTCCAGGCGAGCATCAGGAGTTCGGTTTTCATGGCGTGGTCTCCCAGGCTCGGATGCGCCGGCTGGACTGCCGGTTCGGCATCGAGACAGATGGGCATGTCGCCATGATCGACCACCCGGGGTCAAGCATCGCGCCGCGGGGCGATGTCGGAGTTCCTTACAAGCGGATACGGATTTACCATAAGGGAAGGATTAATTTATTGATTTTAATATAATTTTCTTTCTGGCACGATGATTGCTTAGATCGCATTAACGATGCCGACCCCAGCCAACTCGAAACAGAGGGGGCGGCGAGATCGAAATGCGAAGAGCCAGGAGACTAAGCGATGCGTAAGATGGTGGTGGCGGTGGCGGCGATGTCCATGCTGGTGGCGGCGAGCGCGGCCCGGGCGGATGTGGCGTTGTGGACTCTCTCTGGCGTCACCCTGTCCGACGGCATCGGCGATACGGCCACCGTGTCCGGCAGCTTCCTGACCAGCAATAACCTCATCACCGGCTGGGACATCGTGGAGACCGGCGCCAGCGGCACCGAATACACGAACGTTGGCGGCACATCGTCCGGCGTCACGTCAAACGGGTTCACCGTGGTCGATACCAGCTCGGGCAACAGCCTCACTTTGTCCTTCGCCAGCATGCTCACCGGTGGCGATACCATCCCGGTCCCGCTGGTCTCCGGCAGGGAAACATATGGCGCGATCACCCTCACCGGCAGCAGCGGCCAGGCGGTCGACCCGCCGCTCCCCGAGCCGATGTCGATGGCCCTCCTCGGCGTCGGCCTCGCCGGCCTTGGCGTGGTCCGCCGCCGCCGCCGCTAAGCCGTCGCCTCAGGCGACCGTCAGCACGATATTGCCAAAGCGGTCGGTGACCGCGCGATAGCCCGGCTCGACCACGATGGTCGTGTCGGGCTGTTCCAATATGGCCGGCCCCGTGATCGTCGCGCCGACCGGAAGCGAAAGCCGGTCGAACACCGGCGTCTCCACCCACTCCCCGAACCAGATCCGCCGCGATGGCCGCGTGGCTGCCGCGATGCTCGCATCGGGGGATGGCGCGAGGGACAGCAGGTCGATCTTCGGCCGCGTGCCGATCACCGCGGTTTTGAGGTTGAGCAGGCGCACCGGCACCCCCGGCATCAGCCGTCCATAGGCGCCGGCATAGACCGCTTCGAACGCCGCCAGCAGCGCCTCCGGCGTCGGCTCGCCGGCGGGCACCGGCACCGAGACGGTATGGGTCTGGCCGACATAGTTCATGTCGAGCGCGTGCTCGACGCGCCGCCCGGTGAAGGCGACCCCGGCCCGATCCAGCAGCGGCGACAAACCCGCCTCCGCCTCATCCATCGCCGCGCGCAGGCCCACCGGATCGGTGGCCGCAAGGGGAAGATTGAGGGTGCGCACCCGATCATGCCGCATGTCCGCGATCACGCAGCCGAGCGCCGAGGTGACGCCGGGGTAGCGCGGGATCAGCGCGCGGGCGAGGCCGACCTCGCGGATCAGCGCCGCCGCATGCAGCGCGCCGCCGCCGCCAAACGGCATCAGCGAGAAGTTCTTGGGATCGAAGCCGCGCTCTATAGAAACCAACCGCAGCGCACCGGCCATGCGGGCATTGGCGACACGCAAGATCGCCTCGGCCGCTGCGATCGGGTCGAGCCCCAGCTTTTCGGCAACATCCCGCGCGATGGCAGCGGAGGCCGCATCGGTATCGAGCCGGGCAAGGCCGCCGATCGGGCGGGCGGCATCGATGCGGCCGAGCAGCACATTGGCATCCGTCACCGTCGGGCGCGTGCCGCCCGCGCCGTAGCAGGCGGGGCCGGGGATGGAGCCCGCGCTTTCGGGCCCGACCTGGAGAATCCCGGCCTTGTCCACCCAGGCGATGGAGCCACCGCCAGCGCCGATCGAGAGGATCTCAATCATCGGCGTGCGCACCACCAGGCCGAAATCCAGCGTGGTCTGCGCGGCGAGCGCAGGCGTGCCGCCGGCAATCAGCGAAACGTCAAACGAGGTACCGCCGACATCCCCGGTGATCACGTCAGGGAAACCCGCCGATGTCGCGATATGGGCCGCCGCGATCACCCCGGCGGCGGGGCCGGAGAGCGCGGTGCGCACCGGCAGACTGGCCGCGGTCTCGACCGACATGACGCCGCCGTTGGACTGCACGATAAGGAACTCACCGCCAAACCCTTCGGCGCGGATGCGGGCATCAAGCTTGCTGAGATACCCGCCGACCACCGGTTGCAGCACGGCGTTCAGTGCGGCAGTGCTGGTGCGCTCGAACTCGCGGATCTCCGGCAGAATATCGGAGGAAATCGCCACATGCGGGTTCGGCCACACCGCACGCGCCGCCGCCAGGGCCGCGCGCTCATTGGCGGGGTTGGCGTAGGCGTGGATGAACACGATGGCCAGCGCCTCCGCCCCCATCGCCAGCAGCCGTCGCGCCGCTTCGGCGACCTCCTCCGGATCGACTGCCGCGAGAATACTGCCATCGGCCAGCGTCCGCTCCGCGACTTCGAGCCGCATGTCGCGATCGATCGGCGGGATGAAGTTGCCGGTCAGCCCCCAGGTCTGCCGCCGATCGCGCCGACGCATTTCCAGCACGTCGCGGAAGCCCGCGGTGGTGATCAGCCCGGCCCGCGCGCCCTTGCGCTCCAGCAGCGCGTTGGTGCCCACGGTGGTGCCATGCACGATGGCGGAGATCGCCGGCAGCGGCGCGAGCCCGGAAATCCCCGCCGCGAACCCGTCCGCCTCACGCCCGCGGGTGGAGGGCACCTTGCCGACGCGAGCCCTGCCGGTGGCTTCATCGAACAGAAACAGGTCGGTGTAGGTCCCGCCGACGTCCACCCCCACAACAAGCCGACTCATGCGAGATACCCCATGCGCGCGTCACGTTCGGCCGCCGACGGGTCCCGCCCCGCGGGATCGCCCCAGCCGCCGCCGCCCGGGCTTTCCAGCCGGATGCGCTGGCCACGCGTGAGCTTCACCCCCACCACTTTCGAGCCGAGTGCCGGGGTGTGCCAGCCATCCGCCTGCTCATATTCCACCACGTTCATCGCCCCCTGCCCGCCCCCGAGCACGCCGCGTGGGGCGAAGCGGGCGCGCTCGGCGAAGACGAACAGTTCCGCCGCCGCATCACGCAGTTCGATCTCGTAGATCGCCCCCATGCCGCCGCGATGCGTCCCGGCGCCGCCGGAGCCAGGCCGCAGCGCCCATTGGGTGAAGCGGATCGGATAGGCCGATTCCATGATCTCCACCGGCGGGATGATGGCGGTGGCGATCGGCGGATTGCCGTGGCTCAGCCCGTCCCCCTCGGGATTGCCGCCATGGCCGCCGCCGAAGAAGGAGAACATCACCCAACGCGCCCCATCCACCCGGTTGCCGGCAATCGAGAGCGCGTTGATGGTGCCGTATGCGTTGCCGATCGCATGGCCCGGTCGGATGCGGGCGAAGGCGCAGAACAGCACATCGATGATGCGCAGGATGGTCTCGGTATAGCCCCCGGTCGGCTTGGGCCGCTGCGCATCCAGCAGCGAGTTCGGCGGCAGGATGATCTCGACGGGATCAAGCACCCCCGAATTGGCGGCCACCTCCGGGAACAGGTGCTTCAACGCGACATAGACCGAGGCGATGGTGGTGGCGCGGCTGATATTCACCGGCCCCGCACAGGCATCGGCCGAGCCGGTGAAATCGAGCGTCAACCGATCCCCCGCAATGGTCACCGCGCAGGCGATGCGCAGTGGCACGTCATTACGGCCGTCATTGTCGAGGAAATCCTCCTCCTCCCAGCGCCCATCCGGCAGGCCGGCGATCTCCGCTCGCATCATGGTGGCCGCCCGAGCGGTCAACTCGGCGAAGGCAGCAGCGACAAGGTCAGGCCCGGACTCCGCGAGCAAAGCGGCAACGCGGGCGGTGCCGAGATCGAGCGCCGAGAGATGAGCGTTCAAATCCCCGAAGGCGCTGACCGGCAGGCGTGAGGCCGCGAGGATGATATCGACGATATCCTGGTTCAGCCGCCCGGCGCCGTAGAGCCGCACCGGCGGGATCAGCACGCCCTCCTGGAAATACTCGGTCGCCGCCGGGTTGTAGTTGCCCGGCACCGCGCCGCCGACATCGTGCCAATGTCCGACGCTCGCCAGCCAACAGAACAGCTTGCCCTCATGAAAGCACGGCCGGATCAGCCGCAGATCCGAGAGATGGGTGCCGCCGAGATAGGGGTCGTTGAAAATGAACACGTCCCCCTCGCGGGGCGCGTTATCGCCGGTGAATTTGTCGATCACCGCCTTCACCCCGAAGGCCATCACGCCGACGAAAATCGGCAGGCCGGACTTGCCCTGGATCAGCGTGGCGCCAGTCGTCGCGTCGTAAATGCCGTGGCAGGCATCATGCGCCTCGGCGATGGTGGGGTTGAAGGCGGCGCGAAACAGCGTCGCGTCCATTTCGTCGGCGATTTGCTCCAGGCGGCCCTTGAGGACGGCGAGGGTGACGGGGTCGAGGATCATGAGGAAGGAAGCGCTTCTTTTTTGGAAAAAAGAAGCAAAAAACTT
>CAIYPH010000721.1 GCA_903928045.1 uncultured Rhodospirillales bacterium | reverse complement strand
GGGCGCGGCCTGGGGCTTCGGCGCGGGCGCGGCCGGGGGCTTCGGCGCGGCCTTGCGCGCCTCCTCCTCGGCGTTGGCGAAACGGCCCTTGGCGCGGCCCACCGCGACGTAGTGCGCCCAGCCGCTCGCCCGCCCGCGCGTGGCCACCGCATGGGCGACATCGGGGTATCGCGCGAGGTAATAGGCCTCGTCGAACGCGATGGCCTCGCCCGCCAAGATATGCAATGTGCCGTCGTCGCTCATCTCGCCGTTTCCTTCGCAAACACGGGGGAGGATATGCCGCGGGCCCAGGCGCGGCAAGATTGGGAGGGAGCGGAAGCGGCGCTGCTTTTTTTGCAAAAAAAGTTTCGTTCCGTTGGCTCGAAGCCCCCCGCGGGAAGACTCCGACCCAAACGGATAAAAGTTTTTTACTTCTTTTTTTCAAAAAAGCAGCGCTTGCTTCCTACCCTGCCTTGCAGGGCAACACACACCCCCCCGCCAGCCCCGCCGCGATCAGCCCGATCGCGTCCGCGTGCCAGCGCTGCACGGCGCGGTGATCCGCCCCCAGCAGGGCGCCGAGGCGGCGCCAGGAGTGGAGGTGGCGATCGGTCAGCGGGTCCACCAGGGCGCGCGCCGAGGCGATGCGGCGCAGCACGAAGCGGTCATTGGGGATCAGCGCGAGCCAGCCGAACGCCTCGTCCATCCGGGTGATCGCGGCCGCCTCCGGCATCGGCGGGCGCAGCCGGGGCGCCGGGTCGTAGCCGTACGCCTCGGCGGCGGCGCGCACGATGTCGAGCCGGCTTTGGCGCAGGCCGGTGGTGTAGCCGGAGCGCGGGAGGGCGAGCAGCGTGCGCCCGGCCTCTTCCAGCCGGGCGATCACCGTCTCGCGCAAAGCTGCGCCGGCTGTGTGAAGCGGGCGGCCTGCGCCGCCGGTGTGAAGCGGGCGGCCTGCGCCGCCGGTGTGAAGCGGGCGGCCTGCGCCGCCGGGCGCCTTGCGGCCGGACGGCGGCACGCGGGGTGCGCCACCGCCTATAGTTACACTATAGAGCGGCGGCGGCACCGCCTCCGCCGGGCTGCGAACGCGCCGCCGCGCGCCGCCATGTGCGCCGCCGAGTGCGCCGCCAAGGGAGAGGGTATCGGTGAGGGAATCAGGCATATCAGGGTTTCCTTTCCTGGATGGTTAAATACGAGAGGTCGGGCGGCGGCTGTCGTCGACGACGAGGCCGCGGCGGGTCTTGCGCTGGGTGGGGTCGGCGTAGTCGCTCTCCTTGAGCAGCCCGGTTTTCAGCCAGGCGGCGAGGATCGCCGCCGCGCGCTCGGGCTCGATGGCGAGGCACAGGCACAGCACCTGGCCGGCCCAGCGCTCGGCCGCGGTGGGGTGCCGGTTGGCGGTGAAGCGGCCGCCCGGGTAGGGGCCCTGGGCGATGAGATCGAGGGCCGCGTTGCAGTCGGCGATGGTGATGCCGTGAAACACCCCGCGCGGCCGCCACGGCACCACGGCGCCGACGCGGTCGCCCTCCGGGTAGTCGGGCGTCACGTTGCCGAGCGGGACGGTCTCATGGCGCAGCCACAGCGCGCGGGCGGCGCGCGGCGCGAGATTGGCTTTCGCGTCATCGCGCCGCACCAGGCGCCAGCGATCGCCGGCGGGCACGCCGAGATGGCGCGCATCCTCCTCGCTCATCGGCGAGAGGATGGCGGCCGCCCGGGCGGCATCGGTCAGCGCCTTGGCGCCGCGGGCGGCATCCACATCGGTGCCGGCGCCCTTGCGGACGTGATGCACCAGCAGCACCGAGGCGCCGGTGGCTTCGGCGATCTCGGCCCACACGGTGGCCGCGGCATCCATGTGGCGGTTGTCGTTCTCGTCGAGCCCGTGCGACTTCACGAAGGGATCGACCACCACCAGCCCGATGCCGCGCCCGCGGATGGCGGCGATCACGCCGTCGCGGTCGGGGTGGCTGATGATGCCGGTGGAGCGGTCGAGCTCCGCCATCACCAGGCGCCGGGTGCGGCCGGAATGCAGGTGCAGCCGGCCCTCGATCTCGTCGCGGGCGATGCCGTGGGCGATCATGAGGGCCGCGATGCGGCGGTCCAGCTCGTCCATGGGGTCCTCGAGGTTGAGCACCCAGACCGGGCTCGGGCGATAGACGGTCTCGCCGAGCAGGGGCCGCCCGGTGATCACCGCGAGCGCCACCGCGAGCGCGTAGGCCGACTTGCCGACGCCGCCGGGGGCGGCCAGCACGGAAACGAAGCCGCGCACCAGGAAGGCGCCGTAGAGCCAGGCGCGCGGAGGAATACGTTCCGCGACGGGCAGGGCGGCGGGGGCGGCGAGAATCGGCGCCGGCGCCTCCGGCTGCGCCGTGGCGGCGCTGAAATGGGCGACGTCGTGGAAGCTGTGGAGCAGCCGCGCGCGCAGCCCGCCGGGGTTGGCGCCCGGGGCATCGGCGGCGGCGGCGGCGAGCGCCGACTCGGCCTCGCCGGGCGCGATCAGCCCGGCCGCGGCGAGGCGGCCGAACACGGCGGCGGCCTTGTGCGGCGCCGCGGGGTCGGTGGCGTGTCTCATGCGGCATATCCCAGCGGGGGGTAGGGAAACGCGGACTCCGCGAGCAGCGTGCCCTCGGTGAGCACCGCCCAGGCGATCGGGTCACCGGCCGGCAGCGGATCGCGGGTGGCGGGGCCGGGTTCGGGGCGGGGCAGCGGGGGCAAGGGCGGCACGCCGATGGCGCGGGCGCGGTCGATCACGGCGGAGCGCGAGACGTGCAGCACGATGGCGATGCCGTCCAAGCTCATGCGTTCGGCCCGGCGGTGGCGGATGGTGGTGTCGTCTTGCGGCGTCCAGAGGCGTTTGGCCGGCATCATTGGGGTCTCCCGAGTGGCGTCGGGAGGACGTTAGACGAGGTAACCGTCGGCCGTCAAGAAAAATAACGCTTTACAGTTAGAAAATGTGACTGCTAGATTCGCCGCCATGGAGGACACCATGGTTGACAACATTTTGGACGAAGACGGCGGACGGGTTGGCATGGGCGAGCGGATTCGCCAGGCGCGGCAGGCGGCGGGGCTCACGCAGCTCGGCCTGGCCACCGCGGTGGGGGTTTCCCGCAGCGCGGTGGCGCAGTGGGAAACCGACCGCTCGGGGCAGGTTGGGGTGAATCTCGCGCGCGTATCTTCGGTGCTCGGGGTCTCCTCGGCCTATCTGCTCACCGGCACGGTGGGCGAGGCGGGGACCGGGACGGCGGAGAATCCCCAGGAGATGGCGCTGCTGCGGCTCTATCGGGAGCTCGGCGAGACCGATCGGCAGGTGCTTTTACGTCTCGCCATGCGGCTCGCGCGTGCCCCGAAGGACGATGAATGAGACGCTTCCTCTATATATGAGACGTTTGGACACCGCAGAGTAACGCTTCGCAACAAACCGGGGGTTTTCCCCCCGGTTTAACCTTCCGCGCCGGGGTTGCGGCGTGGCTGAGCGCCCGGGCGGTTATGCCCGTATGTCAATAATTTCAGCGCTTTTCCGGCGGCCTTATGAGCGCCGCGTAAACAAGTCCGTGAGCGAAATTGGGCTGTTTACCCCCCAAAACCACAACATTGATGACCTATTGCTCCGCCGGGAATCATCCCCTGTTCTGTTTTTTCAAT
>CAIYPH010000720.1 GCA_903928045.1 uncultured Rhodospirillales bacterium | reverse complement strand
GGCGAGGCCGGCGAAGGCGGCGTTGCGATCGGTCTTCGCAAGCTCCCCATCAATAGCCGAAAGCTCGCCCTTGCGCGCCTCGACGGCGCGATAGCGCAGCATCAGATGCGGGAAGTCGAGGTTGAAGCTGTGCGGCGGCACGTAGGGACACTTCGTCATGTAGCACATGTCACACAGCGTGCAGGCGTCGACGACCGGCTTGAAATCCGCCGATTTGACAGTGTCGAGCTCTTCGGAAGGCGCGGCGTCGACGAGGTCGAACAGCTTGGGGAAACTGTCGCACAGGTTGAAGCAGCGGCGACAGCCGTGGCAGATGTCGAAAACCCGGCGCAATTCCTGGTCGAGCTTGGCCTCGTCGTAAAAATCCGGGTTCTGCCAGTCGATGGGATGCCTTGTGGGGGCTTCGAGGCTGCCTTCGCGCATGGTGTTTTTCCGATGATGAACACGAGGGTGCGGCCCTCGCAGAGGGCCATGGCCCTGGACGCGGTGCCTGGCTACCGTGTCAGCCGCCGAGGGTGGCTGACACGGTAGGGTCTGGTATCAACCGGCCCCGCGGAGATACCGCGGGACCAGGTGATCACTTGATTTCGTCGAGCGCGCGCTGGAAGCGGCCGGCATGCGAGCGCTCGGCCTTGGCCAGCGTCTCGAACCAGTCCGCGATCTCGTCGAAGCCTTCCTCGCGGGCGGACCGCGCCATGCCCGGATACATATCGGTGTATTCGTGCGTCTCGCCGGCGACGGCGGCGGCGAGGTTGTCGGAGGTCTTGCCGATCGGCAGGCCGGTGGCGGGGTCACCGACGGACTCGAGGAACTCGAGATGGCCGTGGGCGTGGCCGGTCTCGCCTTCGGCGGTCGAGCGGAACACGGCGGCCACGTCGTTGTAGCCCTCGACGTCGGCCTTCTGCGCGAAATAGAGGTAGCGACGGTTGGCCTGGGACTCGCCGGCGAAGGCGGCCTTCAGGTTGTCTTCGGTTTTGCTGCCCTTGAGCTGCATCTCAATTCCTCCTGCGATGAATGGCGGGCCGCCGGGGGGCGGCCCGTCATCGATGGAGGATATAGGCCAGCTCGGCATGTCGCACCAATGAAGAGTTTCGCTCGTTTTGATCGAGCGGTTCGATCATCAGGCCCCGAGATGGAAGAGACAGTCACCACGGCTGGTGCGGCCCGGGATGCGTTTGCACAGCACCAGCCCACCGGCCTGGAAGCGCAGTTCGGCTGGCTTTGCCCAGGGCGTCTCGGGCGTGTAGATGCGCGCGGCAAGCTGGCCGGCCTTCACGGTCTGGCCGAGTTCGACGCAGGGCTCCCACACGCCGCTCTCCGAGGCGTAGACAAAATGCTCGGGCCCGGAAACGGTGACCACGCGGGTCCGCTTGGCGATGGCGATGCGCTCGCTCTCCGGCAGGATGCCGGCATGCACCAGCATGTTGTTCAGACCGCGCTGCACGATGCGCAAAGCCGCCGGGGTGACTGTGCCGCTGCCGCCAAGCTCGGTCCCAATCGCGGGAATGCCGAGGCGTTCGGCGCCGCCAGAGAGCGTGTTGTCCTGCCCAGTGCCCGATCCGCCGGGGGTGATGTAGGCGAGAGGTGAGCCGAACGCCTCAAGCAGCCCCTTCTGCGCGGCATCCCGCTTCTTATTGCCGCTCAGCTTCATCAGCGCGCAGGGGACATACATCAGCGAGGAGCCGCCGGAATGCAGATCGGCGACGAAATCGGCCTGGGGCAGCAGGGTGCTTTCGATCCAGTAGGCGATCTGCTG
>CAIYPH010000719.1 GCA_903928045.1 uncultured Rhodospirillales bacterium | reverse complement strand
GGGCTATGCGTCCGTCGTGTTCGCTTCGTCATGTTCGCTCCTGATCCGCGGCAACATTGCCGCTGTCAGGCAGGAAATCCACCTATCGCTCTGTCCGAATTTCCCGAGCCACCTCTCTGCACGATGGCTCGGTGATCCCTGCCGACCTCGTCGTGCTCGCGACCGGCTACCTCCCCCAGGTCGAACTCGTCCGCCGCGCCCTCGGCGAGGAGATGGTGGAGCGCATCGGCCCCGTCTGGGGCATCGGGGCCGATGGCGAGCTTTCCAACATGTACAAACGCACGCCGCAGCAGGGCCTGTGGTTCATCGCCGGCGGCCTGGCGCAATGCCGCATCAACTCGAAATACTTGGCGCTTCAGATCGCCGCGATGGAACGCGGCAAACTGGGCCCCCTCTGAACCACAAGCCCCCCTCAACCCACGCCCGGCGCGCCACCGGGGCCGCCGGTCATGGCCCCTTGCGGATGCCGTTGACCTCGGCCTCGGTGATCAGCCGGAACGCGTCGTCCGGCAGCAGCAACCGCGCCCGCATCAGGTTGTCCGCGGCGACCCGGATGGCGTTCACATACGCCGCCTTGCTCGGGTAGCGCTCCTCGATCGACAGGCGCGGGTCGCCCGTCTTTTCCCGCTCGGCCTTGGTGGCGGCGAAGGGGATGAAGCTGCCGGAGAGGTTGCAAAACCCACCATCGAACAGGTCGGCGCGGAACTTGTTCCAGCCGGTATAGGTCCCCACCGGCACCTGCACGAACAGCGACCGCACGCCGCCGAGGTCATTCCCATCGGCATCCACCTGCGGCACCACGAGGCCATAGCTCGCCGTGCCCACCTTCGGCGGCTCGATGTCCATGATGCCCATCGTGTCCGCCGCCTTGTAGCGCGGCCCGCGGTCGAACACATGCAGCGGGTTACTGAGCGCGGTGAACCGGAACCCGGGAATGGCCGGGAAATGCACGGAATCCGGCGTCACCAGCGTGCCATCGGCAATTCGCGGCACCGCTGCGGCCGGCGGCCGCTTGTCGTCACGCACCCATTTGGTCAGCCCGTCGAGCAGCGCCCGCATGGTCCAGACATAGGGGTTCGGATTGCCCGGATACTGGCACACGCTGGGCGCCGGAATCGGGAACGGCGCCGGCGAATGCTGCGTCGAGCCCATGATGTAGGTCCGCACATTCGCCGGGTCGGCCACATCCTTGGTCGCCAGCGGGTCGGTCAACCCGAGCGACTGACGCCCCTCCCACACCTCAAGCGCCGTCGCGGCATGCACGATCCGCGGGCAGGTGCCATCGGTCGAGCAGCGATCCAGCAGCCCCTGCGTCCGGCCGGTCAGCGGATCGGTCTGGCGGGTATAGGTGAAGGGGAAATCATAGGCGGGGTAGAGGTGATCGATCTGCTCGCCCCACGCCCGGCCAGGCTGGGCGAACCGCAGCGACAGCGGCAGCAGGCCGCCGCCGATATGCGGCAGCATCCCGTCAAACGCCATCCCGCCGGCCTCGGCATGGTTGAAGCCGAGATGCAGCAGCGTGCGGATCATCCGGCCCGACTGCGACGAGCCCATGACGATCGCCTTGGTCTCCTTGCCATGCGCCACCGGATTGGCCGTCCCGGCATCATCCTTGTCGCGATGCTTGAGGAAATCCGCCAGATCCCGCGCCGCGGCAAACCCCAGCCCCATCACCAGCGGGTCCTTGGCGCGATAGATCAGCTCGTAGAGCTTCCCAGCCTCGAACCCGGCCGGATAGCAGATCTTCGTCTCGCTCGGCGTCGCGCTCGCCCCCTCGCAATCCGCGAAACTCCACTGGTCGTTGCCGATCGTCACCCGAAGCGCCTTCTCATGCGCGCGCACCGTGAGCACCGGCAGGAACCCGTCCGCCAGCGCCTTGCGATTATCCGTGCTCACCGTCGGGTAGGACGTCGTATTCCCCGCGTTGAACCAGCCGCCATTGAGATTGACGCTTTTGGCCGGCGCCTGCAGCCCCCACTCGCTGCGCACCACCCCGGTCACCGCCGAGCCATCCGCATTGCGCGCGGCCGGCACCCGCAGCGTCATCCGGTTGGCCCCCGGCGCCACGTCGGCCTGCCAGCCGAACCAGATCGTCGTGTAGCCTTCCTTCTGCATCCACCCATCGCCGGCGTCACTCGCCGCGTTGATGTCAGGCAGTCCGCCCTTCACGTCGGCATTGAACAGCGCCAGCCCGCCCTTGTTGCCGCGGTTCAGGATGTTGAAAAACAACACCCCATTGCTCTTGGCGGGGTCGGCCGGGCGGATGATGTCGATATCCGTGTCATATTCCACCATCCCGCGCGCATTGCGCGGCGCCAGCTGGATGTCCTGGATATTGGCATTCAGCGGCGATTTCGGATCAACCTCGCCATGCGCCCGCCCCGTCACCCGCTCATAGGCACCCGCGGGGGAAAACAACTTGCCGCCAAACGCCGGCGCTACCTTGAGATTGTCGAGGCGGGTAATCCGCGCCTCCGCCGTGGCCGTCAAGGCGCCAAGCGCCACCGCCGTCATCAATATCCGTCGCATCCGTGTCCTCCACTACGCCGCTTTGACGGCGCGATTCGTGCGAAAACTGCCTCACGAAATT
>CAIYPH010000718.1 GCA_903928045.1 uncultured Rhodospirillales bacterium | reverse complement strand
TTTTGCTTCTTTTTTTCAAAAAAAGAAGCGCTTCCTTCCTCAAATCACCCTGAGCGACGTCAGCCCGGCGGCCAGCACCGCCACAAGATCCGGCAGAGCCAGCGCGACGCACCCCTCTGTCGGCCCATAATCCGGCCGCGCCACATGCAGGAAGATCGCCGAGCCGCGGCGGCGCTCCACCGGGTCATCATTCCAGCCAAGCACGCCGACGATGTCGTAGAGCCCGTCGCGCCGCCACAGCTCCTCGTGGCTGCCGCCAAACGGCAGACGGACCGGCTGGTTGTACGCGCGTTGGGTCGGGTCATCGCACCACCCGTCATCCGGGGCGAGCGCCTCGCGCGGCACCGCGGCAGCCGGGATCTTCACCCGATCGGCGCGGAAATAGACGCGCCGCAGCGGCAGCGTCGCCAGCGGCGTCGCGCCATCCCCCTCCTCCTTGTCCGCCCGCACGCCGCCGCGGCCCAGTGCGCAGCGATAGGTCCGCCCCTGGAACACCAAGCGCCCATCGGCGTGGACGACGGCTTGCTCCGTCACTCGAACAAATGCCCGAAGCGCGCCGCCTTGGTCGCGAGATAACCGTCGTTCACCCCGTTGGGCTCGAAGACATGGCTCTCGCGGTTCGCCACGTCGATGCCGCAGGCAACCAGCGACGCGACCTTCTCGGGGTTGTTGGTCAGCAGCCGGATGCGCGGAATGCCGAGCTCCTCCAGCATGGTGGCGGCAAGCAGGAAGTTCCGCTCATCCGCGCCCCAGCCAAGCGCCCGGTTGGCATCGAGCGTATCGAGCCCGCGATCCTGCATGGCATAGGCCCGCAGCTTGTTGACCAGCCCGATCCCGCGGCCTTCCTGGGCAAGGTAGAGCAGCACGCCGGCCCCCTCCTCCCCCATGCGACGGATTGCGCCCTTGAGCTGCGGCCCGCAATCGCAGCGCAGGCTGCCCAGCAGGTCGCCGGTGAAGCACTCCGAGTGAATACGTACCAGCGGCGCGGCATTGCCCTCCGGCTGGCCGACGATAATCGCCAGATGCTCAATGCCCGAATCGGGCGCCCGGAACGCCACCACCCGGGCATTCGGCGCACCCTCAAGCGGCACCGCCGCCTCGGCGACCCGGCGCAGCCCCTCGGCCATGCTCAGGGAATAGGTCTGAACGTCACTCGCCGCCACCGAGAGCAAGCCCCGCTCGCGCGCCATATGCTCCGCATCCGGGCGGGCGGGAACGGCGACCACGGCCGGCAGCAGCCGCGCGAGCTTGGCCAGCGCCAGCGCTGATCCGGCCAGGGCCGGCGCTTCGGCGCGCTGATGCTCCTCGGGCAGCAATTGCCCCACCGTCGGGTCGGCCAGGCCGCGCAACGCCTCGGGGTTCGTCAGCAGCGCCGTCAACCGGATCGCCACCGCAGGCCCATCCGACACCACCGGCCGCTGCATGACCGCCGCGGCGCGCGAGGGCGCCAGCAGCAACAGCGCCGGGCCAGCCGCCAGATCCGCGAGGTCGCGCAATCCAGCCGCGCCAACCGTCTCCGCGGTCACCATCACCAGCGGAACGGCGCCGGTCAGGAGCACCGGCGTTCCGCGCTTCAGTTCCGCGGCCGCGCGATGCACCGCCCGCACGCGCGGCACCTCCCCGCGCAGCGAACGCGACGGGCTTTCGGTGGGTAGGGCGGCATTGTCACGCAGCGGCACGTCGTTCATGGCTCTCAATTGGCGATCATTCATAGCAGCCTTAACTTTGGTGAGGAAATCGCCAGCACAAGCACCTGCAGCACCGATTACGGGCCCTCTTCCATGACGAACAAGGGTGCCTTCGCATTTCGCAAATCTGTGATCAAAAAAAAGCCGGTCAAGACACATCCCATGCGTGCAACTTTCGTCATACGTCGGTATCGTAGCGACGTTAACTACTTGGCGTGCCGATCGATATGGCCCGCCACTGATCGTTTCCCCCGGGGCCCGGCAGAATGCCAACGCTCCGATCGCACAAAGGACGCATCGCATGGCCGGTGATCGGCCCATCCTCATCGTCGATGATGACCACGCGCTCCGCACTTTGCTGCTGGAGCAGCTTTCGGTGGATGGCGAATTCACCGCTTCCGGCGCCGAGTCCGTGACGGCAGCCGAGGCGCTGCTGCTCGATGGCCCCGCGCGGTTCGACGCGGTGATCCTCGACGTCTCGCTTCCCGACGGCGATGGGCGAGACTTCTGCGCCCGCCTGCGCCAGCGCGGCATAAAAGTGCCGATCATCATGCTCACCGGCTCCGACGAAGAGGCCGATGTGGTGCGCGGCCTCGATTCCGGCGCCAACGATTATATCGCCAAGCCCTTCCGTCTCGCCGAACTGCTGGCCCGTTTGCGCGCCCAGCTCCGCATCTTCGAAAACAGCGAGGACGCGGTCTTCAACATCGGTCCCTACGTCTTCCGCCCCTCCGCCAAGCTGCTGCAGGACCCGGTGAAGAACCGCCGCATCCGCCTCACCGAGAAAGAGGCGGCGATCCTCAAATTCCTCTACCGCGCCGGCGCCAACGCGGTCTCCCGCCAGGTGCTGCTGAACGAGGTGTGGGGCTACAACGCCAACGTCACCACCCACACGCTCGAAACGCACATCTACCGCCTGCGCCAGAAAATCGAGCCCGACCCCACCAGCGTCCGCCTCCTCATCACCGAGGGCGGCGGCTACCGGCTTGATCCCGAGGGCAACCAGAAGGCGGCGTAGAGCAACAGCCGATCAGACGGCAACGCCGTCCGGCAGAAGTTGCTCGCTCAAACAGACGCTAGGCGTTCATCCCCCGCACCGCCCCCCCGGCGGTGCGGATCGCCTCCGCCGTGATCCGCCCATCCACCTCGCTGGTCGCATAGCTGCTGACCGAGACGCGCATCAGCCACTCCCCGCGCCATTGCGAGGCGCCGGCGAAAGCGATGCCGTCCGCCTGCAGCCGCGCCACCGTGGCCAGCGTCAGCCGGTCGGCGTCGGCCGCGCGATCCGCCCCAAACCGCAGGATCACCTGGTTCAGCGCGACCGCGTTGACCACCGTGATCCCCGGCTCATCGCGCAGCGCCTCCGCGATCTGCCCGGCGACGCGGCAATTGCGCTCCACCAACTCGGCGATCCCCGCCCGCCCGAAATGCCGCAGCAGCGCCCAGGTGGCAAAGCCGCGGGCGCGGCGCGACAGTTCCGGCACGTAATGCGTCGGGTCCCGCTCCCCGGCCGCCACCGCCGGCAGATAGCTCGCCCCGAACGCCATGGCCCGGCGATGCGCCTCGGGGTCCCGCACGATGGCGAACCCGGTATCATACGGCGATTGCAGCCATTTATGCCCGTCCGTCGCCCAGGAATCCGCTTCCTCCACCCCCGTCGCCAGCGCCGCCCGCCCCGGCGCCGCCTTGGCCCACAGCCCGAACGCGCCATCGACATGCACCCAGGCGCCATGCGACCGCGCAATCGGGATCAGCTCGCGGAAAGGGTCACAGGCACCGGTGTTGATCTGCCCGGCCTGCAACATCACGATCGCCGGCCCGCTGCCCCCCTCCAGCGCCGCCGCCAGCGCGGCCGGGATCATCCGCCCCTCGCCATCCGCCGCCACCTTGATCACCCGCGCATGACCGAGCCCGAGGAACTGCAAGGCCGACAGCGCGGAGACGTGCACATCCTCGCCCACCACCACGCGGATCGCCGGCGCGCCGAACAGCCCATCCGCCTCGACATCCCAGCCAACCCGGCGCAGCACCTCGCTCCGCCCGGCGGCCATCCCCACCAGATTGGCCATCGTCGCCCCGGTCACGAACCCGACCGAGCAGCCCTCCGGCAGGCCGAGAATATCGACCAGCCACTTCCCACTCACCAACTCCGCCGCCGAAGCCGCGGGCGCCGCCTGGTGATTGCCGACGTTCTGCCCCCAGGCCGATGTCATCCAATCCGCCGCCACCCCCGCCGGGTGCGAGCCGCCGATCACCCAGCCGAAAAACCGCGGCCCGGTCATCGCATGCAGCCCCGGCGCGGCGCGGGTCACCAACTCCTCCAGCACCGCCTCCGCCGGCTGGCCGGCCTCGGGCGTCGGCCCGTCCCAGTCCGGCACGGCGGCGGCGTAGGCGTGCTCCGGCCGCTGCTTCGCAGTGGCGATGCCGCGGCGAAACTCCGCCGCCAGCACCGCCGCCCGCGCGAACAGCGGGCCCGGATCTTCCATCAGGCCGGCTTCTTCGGCGCCAGCGCCTCGAGCGTGCCGCCGGCTTCCTTGAACGCCGTCAACCCGCCGACGATATCCGCCACGTTCTCCAGCCCCATGTCCTGCGCCGTCTTGGCCGACAGCGCCGAACGCCACCCCGCCGCGCAGAAAAACACGAACTTCTTCTTCTCCGCGAAAATCGGCTTGTGATACGGACTGTCCGGGTCGATCCAGAACTCCAGCATGCCCCGCGAGCAGCGGAACGCCCCAGGGATCGTCCCCTCGCGCTCGATCTCGCGGGGATCGCGGATATCGACGAACACCACCCCCTCCTGCCCCACCATCTGCACCGCCTCCGCCGCCGGCACCCGGGCGATTTCGCCCTCCGCCTCGGCGAGCAGCTGCTTGATACCCTTTTTCATGGCTGTCGTTTCCTTGTCTGCCTCGCCGCGTATTGTGCTCACCAACAAGCAAGGAAGGAAGCGCTCCTTTTTGAAAGAAGAAGCAAAAACTTTCTATCCGTTTGCTCCCCGCCCTCCCCGCGCCAATCCCGGCAGACGGATAAAAATTTTTTGGCTCTTTTTTCGAAAAAGAACCCCTTGCCTTCTTCCTCCCCCACCAGACAATGCCCCCAGAAGCGCAGGAGTCCCCATATGCCCCATTTCGACCTCATCATCCGCGGCGGCACCGTCGTGCTGCCCTGGGGCATGGAGCAAACCTCCATCGGCGTCCGCGAAGGCCGCATCGCCGCCCTCGGCCTCGACCGGGACGCCACATCCGACGAAACCATCGACGCGTCAGGCCTGCACGTCCTCCCCGGCCTGATCGACCCTCACGTCCACCTGCGCGACCCCGGCAACGCCGCCGTCGAAACCATTCCCACCGGCACCAAGGGCGCCATCCTCGGCGGCCTCACCGCGGTGTTCGATATGCCGAACACCTCCCCCTCCATCACGTCAGCCGAAAAGCTCGCCTGGAAACAAGGCTACGTCGAACAATCCGCCTGGTGCGACATGGGCCTCTACGTCGGTGGCACCAAAACCAACATCCCCGAACTGGCCAGCCTCGAACTCGGCCGCGGCGTCTGCGCCATCAAAATCTTCGCCGGCTCCTCCACCGGCGATCTCATGGTCGAAGACGACGAAAACCTCGAACGCGTCATGCGCTCCGGCCGCCGCCGCATCGCCTACCACTCCGAGGACGAATACCGCCTCCAGGCCCGCAAGCCCCTCTTCAAATCCGGCGATCCCTACAGCAGCCACATGGAATGGCGCGACGAGGAAGCCGCCTTCCTCGGCACCCGCCGCCTCATGGCCCTCGCCCGCAAAACCGGCCGCCCCGCGCACATCCTGCACGTCTCAACCGCGGAAGAACTCGACTACCTCAAAAGCTTCCGCGACATCGCCACCGCCGAAGTCCTCGTCAACCACCTCACCCAAATGGCCCCCGACGTCTATGACCGCCTCGGCGGCTTCGGCGTCATGAACCCCCCCATCCGCGGCCGCCGCCACTACGAAGCCTCCTGGGCCGCCGTCCGCGACGGCACCGTCGACACCATCGGCTCCGATCACGCCCCCCACCCCCGCGCCGCCAAGGAAAAACCCTGGCCCGATTGCCCCGCCGGCCTCACCGGCGTGCAAACCCTCGTCCCCGTCATGCTCGACCACGTCAACGCCGGCCGCCTCTCGCTCCCCCGCCTCGTCGACCTCCTCTGCGCCGGCCCCGCCCGCGTCTACAACGTCGTCGGCAAAGGCCGCCTCGCCGCCGGCTACGACGCCGATTTCACCATCGTCGACATGAAAGCCCGCCGCAAAATCGAGGAATCCTGGATCGTCTCGCCCTGCGGCTGGACCCCCTTCGCCGGCATGGACATCACCGGCTGGCCCGTCGCCACCATCATCCGCGGCAAGGCGGTCATGCGCGACGACGAAGTCCTCGGCGGACCGATCGGCAACCTGGTGAAATTCGCCGGCTAGCCCGCTCGGCGGCAAGCGGCAGGAAGCAGTTCTTTTTTGAAAAAAAGAACCAAAAAATTTTTACCCGTTTGGCGTGTACCGCGCCCGACCAGGTGCCCCAGCGTGTAGAGCGTGTGTGGACGGCCCCTCCAATGCAAGTCTTTTGTGCGGAGAAATACTGATCTGGTGCGAGAGCGGTCGTGTGTCCGGCCTGTTTGGTGCGGCACGTGCCGCTGGCCCAGATGCGTTCCGCGATCCACTCCCAAACGGGGAATCGGCCTCTCTGGCTACCACCCTACACGGGCTCTGTGAATCGTCGGCTCGACCGATCAGCATCTCCTCCGCTTCAGCCCTGCACCGGTGGCATCACGCGCGGTTGATGCCTGGGCCGGCGCTGTCGTGTCCCCGTCCGTGGTATAGGAGTCCGTTGACTTCCTTGTCCGAGCGACCGTCACGAGGCTGTCGTAGGCAGGCCAGTCAGCGACCACCGCACCGTGTCGCAACTCGACGCGCGGGCATCCTCTCTATCCGCACAGCTGAACGGACACACGATCTTCCTGTTCTCGATCTCGCGCAGCTTCAGCATGGACATTGTGTCCTAAGTCTCGGCGACGAAGTAGATGCGCTTCAAGGACCGACCAGCATCTGCCGCAGATGCCGCGGCAGCAGGCTGGGCGCGTGCAGCTCCTCGCAGCTGTTCTGCCAAAGGTCGAGGTAGATTGGCAGGGGAACGCCGCTCCGACCCGGCCAGCGGTTCAGTGCGCCCATGTCCTGCACGAGTGTCGTGTTGCTCTCCAGCAAGTCGAGCATCGTTGAGACCGCGCCGCTTGCCGCTGTGATGCCGCCCTGGTTCTCGAAGATGGGGGCGCGAGCCTTGAACCAGGCACCAAAGCCGCCGGCGATGTGCTCGTTGCGGGCAGCCAGCCGGTATTTGTCGACGAGGGCGGCACGGTAGTCGCTGATGGCCGCGGCAAAGGCCGAATCATGCGCGAATGGCGGGGCCTCCGCCCAGGCATTGGCAAGCAGTCCGAGGCCGCGCAGGGAGAATGCCTCGACCAGCGCTTCCTCGACCCACTGGCATGGGTTGCGCGGCATGGCGCCCCACGCCCAGCTATTGCATAGCACGTGGCCGAGCTCGTGGCCGAATTGATATGCGAGATTGCACCAGTCCAATGCGCCGACATCGACGATGATCCACGCCGTCTCTGGTGGCGCAGTGTGGAGCCAGATCGCGGGAGGCCCGTCATTGTGATCATCGACCCGCAGATTGTCGGGTTGCCGATCCGAAACCAGGGTCACCCCGTTCAGGCAGGCTAACCGCATGCGCGTGATCACCGCCGAGGCGTCCGCCGGCGCGGAGCCGCGCCACGTGCCGGCGAGTTCGAGCGTAGCGTCGAGCAGGGTCACAGGGATTGATCGAGCGCACGACTGGCACGCCGTCCCGCCGACCCGGTTCCGGGCTTCATCCCGGAAATCCAGCGAATACGTCGCGTGCGGATCGGATTTCCGGGAGGATGTAAACGACGCCGCTCGTTTTGCTGAATGCCGGGATGATGAAATCGTCGAAGAAGTCCGCCGGGACATTGATGCAGCCGTAGGAGATGCGCTTGTCGAGCGACGATGCCGTCGCCAGGCGCTGTGCGCGCTGCTCCTTCGGGTTATTGGTGATGACCCGATGCAGCGAAATCGCGTCGGCGTAGTCCACCCACAGGATGTCGTGATCCCCGGTATTGTGACCCAGGGAGGCCACAAAGCGGCCGGCCGGCGTAGTTCGCTCATCCGGCCGAATGCTCGACATCTTGCGCTCGCCAATGCCAGGCACGGAATCATCGCCACGGGCCAGGCCGAGCAGCGCGCGCGAGGCGCGACGAAGCTGCCCCTGCTTCGAGAACAGGAAGACCTTGGCGTTGATCTTGTCGATGATAATGAACGGCATCGTTCGATTGTCGTGCGCGACGACGACCCAGTCGGCAACCTGGCGGGCCTGGTCGGACACGGTTTCGCCCAGGAAGTTCGCACCTTGCGCGGCCGCCAATCCAGGAAACACGATCATCAGCGCCAGCAGGCCGAGACGGGTGGATCGGGCCAAGTCTTGCATCGCCATCGCTCCCAATGCCTGTTCACGCCCGCTCAATTGCGGTCCGGCTTACGCGGATATTCGGGAGGGACATACGCAGGCGGCGCGGAGGGCGGCGCATACACCGGCATATTGACACCACCGTTGTCCACAACAAGCAGCGAGCCGTAGGGTGTGGTCGCATCTGGCGGCATCACACCCGGCGGGAGGACGACCGGGATCACCTCGACTGGCGGGACGACAACCGGTGGGACAATCACCGCAGGCACGATGACGGGTGGCAGAACGATCAGGGTGCCAGGAACGTAGGTCGGGAAGTAGTTTCCTGGAACATATGAGCCACTGGTGATGTCCGTGATCGTGACGGCATAGGGGTTGCCGTTTGTGGTTGCTGGCGCGACAGTGCCGGGGCTGGTCTCTGTTACGCTGGTGATGGTGTCGCCATTTTTCAAACCAGTCGCTGTGAATGCCGTCGACAGTAATGTCAGGTCAGTCCCAAACAGTTTTGTTGTACTATCGGCCGTCACCACGAGGGGAGCCGGGGCCACGGTCAGGGTGCCGGGGATGTAGGTGGTGGTGTAGTTGCTCGCCACGTACGTGCCGCCGACAGCGCCGCTGGGGGTGATGGCGTAGGGGCTGCCGACCACGGGGGCGGTGGCGGCGATGCCGGGGCTGGACTCGGTGACGCCGACGATGGTGTCGCCATTCAGCAGGCCGGACGACGTGAAGGCGGTCGGCGCCAGGGTGATCGTGGTGCCGTAGGTCTTGGCGGCGCTGTTCGCCGTCACCACGAGGGGAGCCGGGGTTACGGTCAGGGTACCGGGGATGTAGGTGGTGGTGTAGTTGCTCGCCACATAGGTGCCGCCGACGGCGCCGCTGGGGGTGATGGCGTAGGGGCTGCCGACCACGGGGGCGGTCGCGGCGATGCCGGGGCTGGACTCGGTGACGCCGACGATGGTGTCGCCATTCAGCAGGCCGGACGACGTGAAGGCGGTCGGCGCCAGGGTGATCGTGGTGCCGTAGGTCTTGGCGGCGCTGTTC
>CAIYPH010000717.1 GCA_903928045.1 uncultured Rhodospirillales bacterium | reverse complement strand
CTACCCCGCGCCCGATCACCCGGCGCCCGAATACCCATCGACTGAACCGCGGACAGCGGAGGCTTGCCCTATTTGTTACGAATAAACAACAATTATCCACGCAGATGGAACAGCACATCCTCCCCGCCGTCCCAAATCAGCTTCAGCGCCACGTACAACACCACCACCAGCCCCACCCAGGCGATCCAGCGCTGCCGCTCCAGCAAGCCGGCGATCCAGTTTGCCGCCACCCCCATCAGCACCACCGAGATCGCCAGCCCCGCCACCAGCACCCAGACATTGCCCTCCGCCGCCCCCGCCACCGCCAGCACGTTGTCCAGGCTCATCGAAAGATCGGCCAGCACGATCTGCAACATCGCCTGCCCCAGCGATTTCGCCGGCACCACCGCGCCATGCCCGCTGGTCCGGCGCAACTCGCGGTACATTTTCCAGCACACCCACAACAACAGGATCCCGCCCGCCAGCAACAGCCCGACGATCTCCAGCAATTGCAGCGTCACCGCCCCAAGCCCGATCCGCAGCACCGTCGCCGCCCCGATCCCCACCAGAATCGCCGGCCGCTTCTGATGGGCGGGCAACCCCGCCACCGCCAGCCCAACCACCACCGCGTTGTCCCCAGCCAAGGTGAGGTCGATCAGCAGCACCTGGGCGAAGGCGCTAAGTTCGGTCAGCAATGCAGCGTCCATGATCGATTCCTTGCGGCGTCCGGCTCCGCACCGTAGATGGGCTCCTAGCACGGGTTCAGGAGAGAGTGATGGTCCCTCGGTATACACGTCCTGAAATGGCCGGCATCTGGGCACCCGAGAACCGCTACCGCATCTGGTTCGAAATCGAGGCGCTCGCCGCCGAAGCCATGGCCTCGCTCGGCGAAATCCCCGCCGAAGCCGCCCGCAACATCCGCGAAAAAGGTGGCGCCAAAATCGCCGCCATCTCCGCCGCCGACGTCGCCCGCATCGATGACATCGAGCGCGTTACCCGCCACGACGTCATCGCCTTCCTCACCTGGCTCGCCGAGGCGATCGGCGATGACAGCCGCTTCGTCCATCTCGGCATGACCTCGTCGGACGTGCTGGACACCACGCTCTCCGTCCAGCTCACCCAGGCCGCCGACCTGCTGATCGCCGATATCGACGCCGTGATGGCCGCTCTCAAGGCGCGCGCCTTCGAGCATAAGCACACCGTCACCATCGGCCGCAGCCACGCGATCCATGCCGAACCCACGAGTTTCGGCTTGAAACTCGCCGGCCACTACGCTGAATTTGCACGAAATCGCGCCCGCCTGATCACCGCCCGCGCCGAAATCGCGGTCTGCGCCATCTCGGGCGCCGTCGGCACCTTCGCCCATGTCGATCCCCGCGTGGAAACCTACGTCGCCGAAAAACTCGGCCTCGCCGTCGAGCCGGTCTCCACCCAGGTCATCCCGCGCGACCGCCACGCCGCCTTCTTCTGCGCCCTCGGCGTGGTCGCCTCCGGGGTGGAACGCCTCGCCACCGAGGTCCGCCATCTCCAGCGCAGCGAAGTCCGCGAAGCCGAGGAGTTCTTCCATCCCGGCCAGAAGGGCTCCTCCGCGATGCCCCACAAGCGCAACCCGGTGCTGACCGAGAACCTCACCGGCCTCGCCCGCGTGGTCCGCTCCGCCGTCACCCCGGCGCTCGAGAACGTCGTGCTGTGGCACGAGCGCGATATCAGCCACTCCAGCGTCGAACGCGCCATCGCGCCGGACGCCACGGTCACGCTGGATTTCGCCCTGATGCGCCTCGCCGGGATGATCGAGAAGATGCTCGTCTACCCCGCCCGCATGGAGCACAACCTCGAAAGCCTCGGCGGCGTGGTCCATTCCGGCGAGGTCCTGCTGGCCCTCGCCAAATCCGGTATCCTCCGTGAGGACGCCTACCGCATCGTCCAGCGCAACGCGATGGAGACCTGGACCAAGCTCGGGACGCCAGAGGGACGCGGCTTCCGCGCCAATCTCGACGCCGACCCCGAAGTCGCCGGCCGGGTCGCCCCCGCGGTGCTTGATGCCGCGATGGACCCCGCGCTTCATCTGCGCCACCTCGACGCCTTGTTCACCCGCGTCTTCGGCGACCCCGGGCCGCGGAAAGCCTGAAACGCGGTCTTCCCAAGCCGCGAACCTCGGCGCAATCTAGTCCGAGCAATTGGTCGGCAGGATGAACCACAGCAGCAGGGACGACTCAGGGATGGCCAGCGATACGGCGATGGCGGCGATCCGCGCGCTGGTCGCCGCAATGCCGCGCGCCGCCGCGGTGCTGGACAATGACGGCGCGGTGGTCGCCGAAAACGCCCGCTACCGCATCCGCCTCGCCCAGCACGAAGCCGGCGCTCACGCGATCTCCCGCGAGGAGCGCTCGGACTTCTCCCCAACCGGGGGAGAGCGCTACACGCTGATCACCTACGGAGACACCGCCGCCGCCCACCTCGCCACCCAGCTTTTGACCACGGTGGCAAATGCGCTACCGATCATGTTGAATCTGAAGGATAGACACTCCCGCTATCTGTTGATGAACCACTACCAGGCCGCCATCTACGGCACCTCCCCCGAGGCCGCCGTCGGCCGCACCGCCGGTGATCTGCTGGGGGCCGAGTATGGCGCCTATACCGGCAAGATCGACGCCGACGTGCTATCATCCGGCAACCCGACGCCGTTCTATGAGGAAAGCTACCCGACCGCCGACGGGACGACGCGGCGCTGGCTAACCAGCAAGGTGCCGGTAACCGATGCCGCCGGCGCGATCTGGGGGATCGCCACCGTCGCGCTCGACATCTCCGACCGTGCCCGCCTCGAGGAGGGCCTACGCCAGGCCAAGGAGCAGGCCGAGGCGGCCAGCCGCGCGAAATCCGGCTTCCTCGCCGCGATGAGCCATGAATTGCGCACCCCGCTCAACGCGGTGATCGGATTTTCCGAGATCATGCACCAGCAGGCGCTGGGGCCGCTGGGCAGCAAGGAATACATCGACTACGCCGCGCATATCCTGTCGAGCGGCCAGCATCTGCTGTCCTTGATCAACGACGTGCTGGATTTCGCCCGCATCGAATCCGGCAGCCTCAACCTCAACATCCGCCCGCTCGACCTGGGCGCCCTGCTCAAAGCCTCGCTCGGCGTCATCGCCCGCGCCGCGGAGACGGCGGGGGTGGTGCTGGATGTCACCATCTCCGAGCAGAAAGTGGTGCTCCGCGCCGACTCCCAGCGCCTGCGCCAGATCGTCGTCAACGTCGCCGGAAACGCGGTGAAGTTCACCCCCCGCGGCGGCCGCGTCGCGGTCACCATGCGCCCGGACATGCGGGGTGGCGCCGTCATCACAATCGCCGATAGCGGTGTCGGTATCGCCGAGGCGGATCTGCCCAACGTGTTCGAGCCGTTCTGGCAAGCCGATAGCGGCCTCGACCGGCTCAAGGAGGGCGCGGGGATCGGTCTCCCACTCGCCCGCCAGCTCGTCGCCCTACACGGCGGACGCCTCGAGCTCGAGAGCCGCTTCGGCGAGGGCACCAAGGTCACGATCAGCCTGCCCGAGCACCCCGACATGGGCCAGGCCAACCGCTAGGCGTCGTCGCACCACGTCGCATGCCAGGCCGCGAGTTCGCCCGCCTGCATGGGCTGTCCGATGAAATAGCCCTGCGCCTGATCGATCCCGGCGGCTGACATGCGCGCCCAGGTCGCTTCGTCCTCGACCCCCTCCGCGATCACCACGAGCCCGACTTCACGCGCCGCTTCAAGAGAGAAAGCCAGAAATTCCGCATGTCCGCCATCAGGGTCCTCGCCTTGAACCAGGCTACGGTCCAGCTTCAGCAGGCTGAACGACATGTCGAGCAGCGGGCGATGGTCGCGGATCGAGGGGCCGACGTCATCGATCGCCAGCCGGTAGCCATTGGCCCGGTACCGCGCGATCATGTTCGCCAGCTCCGGCAACGAGTTCAGTTGCTGGCTCTCCGTCAACTCGATGACGATCTGCTCAGCGTCCAGGCCGCAGCGAATCCGCTCGGCTTTGAGCCAGTCGAGCGTCTCGGGCATCAACAGCACGTCGAGCGGCATATTGATCGCCAATGTCAGGCCCAACCTGGCGAGATCGAACCGCTGCCACTCCTCGAACGCGGTGGCGACAACCGCTTCCGACAACAGACGACCGAGCCCGGCCGCCTCCATCGGGGGAACAAAGCGGTCCGCCTCCACCAGCCCGTGCACCGGATGCTCGAGCCGCGCCAGAACCTCGACGCCGGTCGGATGACGGTCATGCATGCGGACAATCGGCTGATACCGAGTCCGGATGCGGCGCTCTTGCAGCGCCTCCATCAGATCAGCGAGTTGCAAGCGTGTTTCCAGCGCCTTCGCCCCTTCCATCGCACCCTTCATGGCGCTGTTAGAAGCGCTATGCACTTTCTGTCGCACCCGCGCGCGGTAACATCGCCCGCGTTCATCTCATCAACAACCCATGAATAATGGCGGTGAAACGCGGAGGCAAGGGTCGATCCCCGGTCGCTATAGTCGGCCTCATTGCGTGATAAGGGGAAATTCCCGGTTTAGAATCGATTAATCTTTGGCGCCTAGCTTGCCCAATAGGTTGCGGGTCCCGAGGTGAAGTGTCCAAGGCTCTCCACATGAATGTGTCACAGATCGACGATGCATTCGACATCGACTTCGGACAACCAATGCCCGAAGCCGCTGGTGGGCAAACCGCCTTTGCCGCCATTGATCGGTTGGCTGGCCGAACGAGGCTAATGGCGGTGAAGATCGCACCGGGCGTCCCAGCCCGGGCGGCCGAGTTGCAGCGATTTCTGGCCACGCCGATCGCCGGCGTGCTGTCCCCCATCGCCGCGATCACCGCCCGCGACCCCACCGGCCAGGCCGCGCCGTTCATGATCTGTCAGGCCCCCCCAGGCCCCGCGCTGGTGCCGGCGGGCACGGGGCAATTTACCCCGTGGGACGAGTACGCGCTGCTCACCCAGGTTCTACGCCCGGTCGCGCAGACGCTGGAACACCTGCGCCATCAACACATTACCCATCGAGCGATCCGCCCCGGCAATATGTTCCGCGCGGGCGCGGGCGATCCGGTGACGCTGGGGTGCGCCTGGGCCGCTCCGCCGGCCTTCTACCAGCCCGGCCTCTTCGAGCCCCCCTATGTCGCGATCTGCCACCCCTCCGCCCGCGGCGCCGGCAGTATCGCAGATGACGTCTACGCGCTTGGCGTCACCCTGCTGGTGCTGGCACTCGGCCATGAGCCGTGCCGCGACCTCGACCCGCGGGACCTGATTTGCCAGCAACTCGAACGCGGGAATCTGGCAACCCTGGTTGGTGACCTGCGATTGCCGCCGGTGATCAGTGACCTGTTGCGCGGAATGCTCGCCGAGGATCCCGAGCATCGCCCCACCCCGGCCCTGCTGGCGGATACCGAGGTCGCGCGGTCCCGGCGGGTCGCGGCCCGTCCGCCGCGGCGGGCGCAGCGGCCGCTCGACATCGGCTCCCGCAGCATCTGGAGCGCGCGCGCGCTCGCCGGGGCGATGACCTGGGACGCGGAGGGCGGGCTGCGCGCGCTGCGTTCGGGGGCGGTGAACGCCTGGGTCCGGCGCAGCCTCGGCGATAGCGCGCTCGCGGTGCGACTGGATGAGACCGTCCGGATACGCGCCGCCCAGGAGGAAGAGGCGACATCGCTCGATGATGCCGCGTTGGTGATGCGGGCGGTGGCCCTGCTGGACCCGTTGGCGCCAATGGCGTGGAACGGGTCCGCCCTGTGGCCTGAAGGGATCGGGCCGATGCTGGCCGCGGCGGGCGCCGCCGAGGTGCCATCGCCGGCAAGCATTGCCGATATGCTCGGCGAGGAGGCGATCGGGATCTGGGCGAGCCTCCGGGCCGAGCGCTGCGATGCGGCGCTGCTGCGGCTGAGCGCGCATCAGTACCGCTCCCTGGTGGTCCAGAAGGGACTGGGTGGCGGGATCAACCGGCTGGCCTACAGCCTCAACCCGCTGCTCCCCTGCCGTAGCCCGCTGATCGGCGCCGAGTGCGTGATGCGACTCGACGCCTTGCTCCCGGCCATGGAACGCGAAGCGGCGCAGAACAGGCTACCGGGCGGGCTGTTGTGCGACGCCGAGCTTGCCGCCTTCGTCGCCGCCCGCAGCGACTCCGCGTTGGATCCGGATGTGGCGGTGGTCGCCGCGGCGCAACGGCCCGATCAGGCTGGCCTCGCGGTGCTGCGCCTTTACGCCGCGATCCAGATGCGAACCCGTGGCGCGGCCTGTCCGCGCCTGGCGGTGCTACTCGCCAAGTCGGTGGCGCCGGTGCTGGCGGCTTTTGCCAGCCGGAGCCGCCGGGAGGCACGCGAACGGGCCCTCCAGACCACCAGTGAGAGCGGCCTGCTCGCCGACATGGTTGCGGTTCTCGCCGATACCGAAGCCTTCAACGCCGACCGGCAGGAGCGTGAGGCGGCGCTGGCGCATGCGCAGGCGATCGATCGGATGGTCAGCGACATCGTCGCGGCTCGCGGGCAACGGGAGACGATGGCCGAGCATCTGGGCCATGAGGTAGTGGCCACGGCCGGATCGCTGGGGCTGATCTACGCCGTGATGTCGCTCGTGTTGTCCTGACCGTGGCGGGCAAGCGCGGCCAGAAGCCGGGATCGCGGCGGGGCGGGATGTCCAACTGGGTGCTCGGGCTGGGGACCGGCGTGTGCCTGGCCCTGATGCCCGGCGCCGTCGTGCTGGGGGCGATTTTGCTGGCCCCGGCGGTGGTCGCGATGATGATCGACGAGTCCGCCGGCAAGTCCGCCAGCAAGCCGATCCTCTTGTGCGGCATCGCCACCGCGGTGGCGCCGGGCTACCTGCTGTGGACGATTGGCCCTGAGATCGTCTCCGCGGTCAGCATTGCGACAAATCCCCGGCAGCTCGCTCTGTCCTGGTCGCTGCAGGGGGTTGCCTGGCTTTCCGCCGAAGTGCTGCCGGCGATCATCCGGGCTTCGCTCAACGCGGCGTCAAGCGCCCGCATTGCGGTATTGCGGCGGGCACGGGCACGGATCGAGACCGAGTGGTCCATTCCAGAGGTCGCGGTTGATCCGGAAGATCCGGTGGCGACGTAGGTCAGTGGGGGGGGGGGAAGAAGCGATGCGCTGATGGCAGGTCCCGCGCAAGGGCGAGTTGGTCGGAGCGGCGGGATTCGAACCCACGACCCCCAGTCCCCCAGGCGAAAAAAACGTGAACACAGGAGACGACAGGAAATGACAGAATGGCGGAAATCCGCCATTTTGGTATTCCTGTCTAGGCGCGTCCCGCCATGACATGGTATCCCGTTGGTATCCCGACCGCTTGCCTAGGGCTCGCGTAGGAGGGTCGGGATACCAAATCCAACGGGATACCAAAATGACCCGAAAACGGCTGACTTCTGCGGGTGCTGAGGCGATGACGCCCGGCGAAGTGGTGTGGGATAGTGAGGTGCGCGGCTTTGGGGCACGGCGCCGGGCGCGCGATACGGTCTACCTGGTAAAAACCAGGATCGGCGGGCAGCAGCGGATTTTGACCATTGGGCGCCATGGGCGCGGTGCGTGGGGTGCGGAGGCGGCGCGGCGCGAGGCGCAACGCCTGCTTGGCCTGATCCGTGACGGCAAAGACCTAGCCCGGATAATTCATCAGCCTTGCCGACGATCGTCGACCGCCAAGCGTCCCCTCAGTTTCTGGTTGTTGCCGACAGTTGTCCATCAGGCCGCTTGACGGTCCGTTGGGCAGGCTT
>CAIYPH010000716.1 GCA_903928045.1 uncultured Rhodospirillales bacterium | reverse complement strand
TTTTGCTTCTTTTTTTCAAAAAAGAAGCGCTTCCTCCCTCCTGGCGCCACCCTTCGAGCCTTGGCACACTCGCGCCATGAGCACCGAGCCCGACATTTTCTCCGTCATGACCGTCCATGCGCTGGACGTCTCCACTGAAACCGCCGAGCGCGTTGCGCAGCAGCACTGGGGCATCACGGGACGTGCGCGCCTGCTGACCGGCGAGCGCGATCGTAATTTCCACGTCCGCGCGGCCGACGGGCGGGAGTTCGTGCTGAAATTCGCCAACCCCGTCGAGGACGCGGCGGTGGTGGACATGCAGATCCAGGCGCTGCGCCACGTCGCGCGGGTTGATCCGTCCTTCCCGATGCCGCGGGTGATCCCGATGCCTGATGGCAGTGTCGAGACCCTGGTGCCGCATGAGACCGGCGGTATCCAGCGGGTGCGGCTGCTCTCCTGGGTGCCTGGCGCCCTGCTGCACGCCTCCCGCCGCAGCGCGGCGCAGCGGGTGGCCTGCGGGCGCGGGCTGGCGCGGCTGGAAGTGGCGCTGAGCGGCTTCTCGCACCCGGCCACCGGGCATGCGCTGATCTGGGACATGCAGCACATGCTGCGCCTGCGCGAGCTCGTGCCGATGCTGGGCAGCGAGGAGGCGCGCGAGGTGTTCGTCTCCATCCTCGATGACTTCGCCGCCCGCGTGGCGCCCGCCCTGCCCAACCTCCGCCGCCAGGTGCTCTATAACGACATGAACGGCGGCAACACGCTGGTCGACAGCGCCGACCATGACCGGCTCGCCGGCATCATCGATTTCGGCGACATGGTGGAAACCGCGGTGGCGATCGATGTCGGCACCGGCGCCACCTCGCAGCTCGCGCCGGATATGGACGAGGTTACCGCTCTTGGCCTGTTCGTCGGCGGCTATCACGCGGTCTACCCGCTGCTGGCGGAGGAGATCGCGCTGATCCCGCTGCTCACCGCGGCGCGGATCGGCATGTCACTGACCTTGCAATCCTGGCACCGCGCCGTGCAGCCGGATAATCCGCATTATGCCGATGTGACGGCGGAGGTGCTCCGCCGCCGGCTCGACAACATCGCCGCCTTGCGCGCCCCCGGGGTGGAGGCGGCGCTGCGGCGGGCCTGCTTGGAGTGAAGGCCCGCGCCGGCGGTTAGGCCGCTATTGCGCGACCGAGCGCGACGTGGGGACGATCCGCGTGACCACCATACCCGAGCGGTCCAGCAGGTCGGGGATGCGGGGCGAAATCACGGTCTTCCAGTGGTCGGACTCATAGACCGCCTTGTACAGCGCCACGCGCTGTTCCTCGCTCTCGAAGCGGCGCGTCCAGATATAGACGCCGTCATCGGTCTCGCCCTGGTAGGAGCCGGTGATGACCATGCCGTGGCCGACCTGGAAGGGGATGATCTCCTCCTCCATCAGCTTCAGCCAGGCATTCATCTGGCCAGGACGCACCTTGTATTGGCGGAGTTCATAGAACGCCATGTCGTTTTCCTCTTGGTTTCTGGTTGATGGCGGTCAGCCGCCGTTGATCGTCAGGATGGTGCCGGTGGTGTAGCCCGAGCGGGGGCTGGCGAGGAAGGCGACCGCGGAGGCGATCTCTTCGGGGCTGGCGGCGCGGCCGAAGGGCATGCCGGAGCAGAGTTCGAGCCAGCGGTCGGGGTCGCCCAGTTCGTCGCGGGCGCGGGTGCGCATGAGGGTTTCCATGCGGCCGGTGGCCGTGGAGCCCGGGTTGATGCCGACCACGCGAATCCCGTCGGCGGGGCTGGCGCGGCCGAGGGCGCGGGTGAAGGCCATCAGGCCGGCATTGCCGGTGGCGCCGGCGATGTAGTTGGCCGGGAACTGCTCGCCGGCGGCGCCGATGACGTTGACGATCACCCCGGCTTTGCGGGCGGCCATGCTGGGATAGACCTGGCGGCACAGCGAGATGAAGCCGAAGACCTTCAAATCCCAGGCGCGGCGCCAGGTCTCGTTGTCGATCTGGGTGAGCGAGCCGCCAGGGATGGCGCCGGCGTTGTTGACGAGGATATCGACCGGCCCGGCCTCGGCGGCCACGCGGACCACCTCGCTTTCCTGCGAGAGATCGGCGGCGATGGTCACCACCTTCACCTGACGGCGCGCCCGCACCGCCTGCGCGGCCTCGGCGAGCGCCGCCGGGTCACGCGCGACGAGGGTGACGTCCACCCCCTCCTCGGCGAACAACTCGGCGGCGGCGCGGCCGATGCCTTTGGAGCCGCCGGTGATGAGGGCATGCTTGCCCGAGAGATGAAGATCCATGTGTCAGGCTGCTTTCTTGATGCCGTGGTGATAGGCCCGGCAGGCGTCGCCAAAGGCGCGGAAGATCGCCATGCTCACCGGGTCGGATGCGTAGTGGTATTCCGGGTGCCACTGCACCCCGACGGCGAAGCCGGGCACGCCGGAAACGCGAATGGCCTCGATGGTGCCGTCATCCGCCAGCCCCTCGACGATGACGCCCTCACCGGGCCGGTCGATCGACTGCTGGTGCAGGGAGTTCACCTTGATATCGTTGTCGCCGACCAGGCGGGCCATGTGGCCGCTGAGGCGCACGCTGTGCTTGTGGCGGTAGAGATGGTCCCAGTCGATCGGCTTGCTCATGTCGAGCGGGGTGGAGGACGCCCGATGGTCCTGGCGGCCCGGCACCTCCTGCACCTTCTGGATCAGGCTGCCGCCGAGGGCGACGTTGAGTTCCTGAATGCCGCGGCAGATCGCCAGCACCGGGATGCCGCGGGCCAAAGCGGCGCGGATCAGGGGCAGGGTGGTGGCGTCGCGATGGGCGTCGTGCAGGCCGGGGGTGAGGTCCTCGTCGACGCCGTAGTTGCGCGGTTCGATGTTGCTCGGGCTGCCGGAGAGCAACAGCCCGTCCAGCCGGTCGACCAGTGCAATGAGGCCCTCGCCGACGGGGGGGAGCAGGATCGGCAGCGCACCAGCGCCGCCCATCAGCGCCGCGCCGTAGCGGGCGGGGGTGGCGTGCTGGAGCATGCCGTTGATTTCGCGCGAGCAGGCGGGGATGCCGACGATCAGGTTCATGGGGCCGCGTCCTTGGAAGTCCTGGCGGCCAGTCTACCATCCCCGGCCCTGGCGGCAACGCCTGGGTCCCGCCGGGTCTGGGCATCGACAGCGGGCCGGTTCGCTCTATAACGACGCTCCCGTTTCAACCCGAAGAGTGCGTGCAATGGCCGATACCCCGGCACTTCCGAAGTCATGGCCTTTCGAGGAGGCCCAGAAGGTGGTCCAGCGTTTGGCCGCCTCCGGGAAAACGCACGCGCTGTTCGAAACCGGCTACGGCCCCTCCGGCCTGCCGCATATCGGCACGTTCGGCGAGGTCGCGCGCACGTCCTGGGTGCGCCGGGCCTTCACCGAGTTGACCGGCCTGCCCTCGCGCCTGCTCGCCTTCAGCGACGACATGGACGGGCTGCGCAAGGTGCCGGACAACGTGCCGAACAAGGAGATGCTCACGGGCTTCCTCGGCCGCCCGCTGACCCGCATCCCGGACCCGTTCGGCACGCATGACAGCTTCGGCGCGCACAACAACGCCCGCCTGCGCGCCTTCCTCGACAGTTTCGGCTTCGACTACGAATTCGCCTCCTCCACCGAGTACTACGCCTCAGGGCGCTTCGATGCCGCACTTCGCCGCATGCTGGAATGCCATGACGAGGTGGTGGCGGTGATCCTGCCTACGCTCGGCGCCGAGCGGCAGGCGACGTATTCGCCGGTGCTGCCGATCCACCCGAAAACCGGCATCGTCATGCAGGTGCCGATGGAGAAGGTGGACCCGGTGGCGGCCACGGTGATGTGGCGCGACCCGGAAACCGGCGAGGGCTTCGAGACGCCGGTGACCGGCGGTAGCGCCAAGATGCAGTGGAAGGCGGATTGGGCGATGCGTTGGCATGCGCTCGGCGTCGACTATGAAATGTCCGGCAAGGACCTCATCGACAGCGTGCGCCTCTCGGGCCGCATCTGCCGCATCCTCGGCTCCGAGCCGCCGACCGGCTTCACCTATGAGCTGTTTCTCGACGAGCAGGCGCAGAAGATCAGCAAGTCCAAGGGCAACGGGCTGTCGGTGGAGGAGTGGCTGAAATACGCCCCGCCCGAGAGCCTGTCGCAATTCATGTTCAACCAGCCGACGCGGGCCAAGCGGCTGTATTTCGACGTGATCCCGAAATCCGTCGATGAATACATCGCCAACGCCGCCAAGGGTGTGGCGACGCAGGACCCGGCCAACCCCTCCTGGCACATCCATGGCGGCACGGTGCCGCAATCCGCGCATAGCCCGATCAGCTTCGCCATGCTGCTCAACCTCGCCAGCGTGGTGAATGCCGAGACGCCGGATATCCTGTGGGGCTTCATCCGCCGCTACATCCCCGGCGCCTCGCCGGAGGACATGCCGCTGCTGGCGCGGCTGGTGGAATACGCGCTGGCCTATTACCGGGATTTCGTGCGGCCGAAGAAAGAATACCGCGACCCCGACGCTACCGAGCGGGCCGGCCTTGCGGATCTCGCCGCCGGGCTGCGCGGGCTCGCCGCCGATACCCCGGCCGAGGATATCCAGAACCTGCTCTACGAGATCGGCAAGACATACCCCTTCGCCGATCTGCGCGCCTGGTTCGGCTGCCTCTACCAGGTGCTGCTGGGCCAGAACGAGGGACCGCGCTTCGGCCAGTTCGTGGCGCTCTACGGGGTGGCCGAGACGGTGGCGCTGGTCGAGCAGGCCCTGGCGCGTTCGCCTGCGGAAGGCTGAGCCGCCAGCGTGAGCGCCACCCTGAAGAAGCTCCTGCGCCATGTGCCGGCGCTGCTCGGCGTCGTGCTGTTCGTGGGCGCGATCTACGTCGTGCAGAAGGAATTCCGCGGCCTCAAGGTGGCGGATATCCAGCAGGCGCTGGCGGATATCCCAACCCGGGCGCTGGTGATCGCCTTTGTCTGGAACCTGCTCGCCTACGGCATCCTGACGTTCTACGACCGGCTGGCGACCATCTACGCCGGCGAGACCGTGAGCTACGGCAAATCCGCCTTCGCCTCCTTCTGCGCCTATACCCTCGCCCACAACCTCGGCTTCGCCGCCGTCTCCGGCGCCGCGGTGCGCTACCGGCTCTACGCCCATTGGGGCCTCACGCCGCTGCAAATCGGCAAGGTGATCGTCTTCTGCTCCCTCACCTTCGGCTTCGGCGGGTTGGTGCTCGGCGGCTCCATCCTGGTGTGGGAGCCCGACTCCATTCCCTTCCTCGGCGATCATCTGCCGCACTGGGTGATGTATTCCATCGCCGGCGCCATGTGGGCGGTGGTGACGGGCTACGCCACCCTGTCGCGCGTGCTGGGCACCATCAGGGTGTTCGGCAACGTGATCGAGCTGCCCGGGCTGAAGATGGCGCTGCTGCAAATCGCCCTCGCCACCGTCGATGTCGGCGTCACCGCGGCGATTTTCTACGCCCTGCTACCTGATGCGCCGGGCCTGACCTACCCGCGCTTCCTCGGCATCTACCTCGCCTCCTACACCGCCGGGCTGATCGCCAATGTGCCGGGCGGGCTCGGCGTGTTCGACACCGCGGTGCTGCTCGGCCTCTCGCCCTATCTGGAAGCGCCGCCGATCGTCGGCGCCATCGTGGTGTTCCGCCTTTACTACTACATCATCCCGCTCTTCCTCGCCGGCGGGCTGTTCGCCGGGAATGAGGTGCTGATGCGCAGCAAGGGCGTGCTGAAACGCGCGGGCGACACGCGCGGCGCGCAGGCGATCGGCCGCTGGACGCAGCCGGACTTCGCCGTCGCGGCCGCCACCGGCGCGGTGGCGCTGAGCGGGGCGCTGCTGATGTCGGTCGGCCTGCTCTCCGAGATCGGGGCGGACTGGGCGCATTCGCCGTTCTGGTTCGTCGGCACCATGCGCGCCTTTGTGCCCTCGCTGCTCGGTGCCGCACTGATGGTGCTGGCCGCCGGCCTGGCGCTCCGGGTGAAGCAGACCTGGCAGGCCGCCATCGCCGCCCTGCTGGCCGGCGCCCTGTTCGTCGCCATCGAGGGCGGCGGGGCCTGGATATCGCTGGCCCTGCTGGCCGCCGCCGGGGTGCTCGCCCCCTTCGGACGAGCCTTCTACCGCAACGCCAGCCTGTTCAGCGGGCCGCCCCGCGCCGGCACGGTGCTTCCCCTGGTCGTGCTGATGGCCTGCGTCGGCATGCTGGCCCGGCTGGAACCGCGGCTCGCCGCGCGGGACCGCAACAGTTTCTGGGACATCATCCTCGCCACCGATGTCGCCGACGGGTTGCGCCTGTCGCTGCTCGGCCTCCTGCTCGTCGGGCTGTTCGCCCTCTGGCGCCTGCTCCGCCCCGGCCGCGCCGAGGCCGGCGCCTGGGACGATGCGGCCCGCCGCCGCTTCGCCGCCCTGGCGCCCGCCGCCGCGCCGGCCGGCATCGACGGGTTGATCTGGGGCGAGGCCGGCCGGGCGGCAATCGTTTTTCGCCGCGTCGGCCGCGTGCTGCTGGCGCTCGGTGATCCCGTCGGTGACCCCGGAGACCGCGTCTCGGCTATCTGGCGCCTGCGCGACCTCGCCCGTCAGGACGGGCTGACCCCAGCGGTCTGGCGCGCCGGGCGGGACCTGCTGGCCATCTACGGCGATATCGGGCTGACCGCCCTGCCGCTCGGCACCGACGGGCTGCCGATCGGCGACGCCGAGGATGCGCCGGGGCCGCATGCGGAGCGGTTTCTGGTGTGCTCGGCGGAGCGCGATTTGCCGGCGTTGCTGGCGTTGTTGCCGGGGTTGGTGAGGGAGCAGGAAGGGTAAGCACTTCTTTTTGTGAACAAAAAGAAGCAAAAAAACTTTTTGAAACTGCTTGCGGCTGGATCGATAGCCTTCGGTCTGCGCGCACCATTCCATGGGCGGAGAGGGGCGAAGCCAGCGAATAAAAATTTTTTGCTTCTTTTTTCAAAAAGAAGCGCTT
>CAIYPH010000715.1 GCA_903928045.1 uncultured Rhodospirillales bacterium | reverse complement strand
CCAGAACCCGGCCATGCTGTCGATGATGATCGAGCAGGCCAAGGTTCCGTTGCTGGTCGACGCCGGCGTCGGCACCGCGTCGGACGCGGCGATCGGGATGGAGCTCGGCTGCACCGCGGTGCTGCTGAACTCCGCCATCGCCCATGCGCGCGACCCGATCCTGATGGCCAAGGCGATGAAACACGCCGTCGAGGCCGGGCGGCTCGCCTTCCTCGCCGGGCGGATGCCGCGGCGGATGGGGGCCGATCCCTCGAGTCCGCTGGCCGGGTTGATCCGCTAGGCCGGTTAGAGGCCCGCGCGGTCCAGGCCGAAGATCGCCCGCGCGCAGGCCTGGGCGCGGGGGACCAGGCTGTCGAGCATCAGGAATGCGTCGGGGCTGTGGGCTTTGCCGCCGACGGGGCCGACGGCATCGATGCCCGGCTTGTTGTAGCTGCCGCTATCGATATCGACCATTTCGCGGAGCAGTGAGGTCATCGCCTCGCGCTGCCCGGCAAGCCATTCGCAGATGGCGCTTTCGGTGCTCATGGCCGCGACTATGGCGCGGCCGGACGGTGGACGGAAGCCCCGGGCGCGCGGACGCGCCCGCGCATCGCCATGTGGCCATGCCGGGTGATGCGCTTCGGAGGGCTGGCAAGGGCGCGGGCGGGCCGTGCACCAGCGCGCCCGGACGCGGGGAGGGCATCAGTACGGCGATCGGGCAGCGGGCATGGGCCCGCGGCAGCAGCCTTGCATGGCGCCAGGGCGCGGGCACCATGACCCACTCCACCTCCGGCGCCCCATCCATCGCGGACTCACCCATCGCAGACCCGTCGATCGCGCGCAGTACGCCCGTCATCACATCGGGGAAGCGCTCCGCCCGGCCACGCGCCCGCGTCCCGGCCGGCCCGAACAGGGCGGCCAGCAACGCGCACAGCATCGCGCCGAGAACGGCGGCGATGTCCTGCACGGCGTGCGGGGGATGGGTGGCGGGGTGGGACATGTGGTTTCGGTTACTCCTGATTTGCGAATGTGTTTTTATAATTCACCTTTCGGTGAAAGGCAAGCGAAATATCGTCCTCGCTGAGATTTTTTCCTTCCGCCCCGGCGGGGTGACCGGATGCCCTTGACGAATGGGGCGCGCGGACTAACTATCATTATAGTAGTTAATGGCGGTCCAGGATGGTCCAACGCAAAAGCTTCAACGGCATGGCCTGCCCGATCGCCCGGGGCCTTGAGCATGTCGGCGAGTGGTGGTCGATGCTGATCCTGCGCGACGCGCTCAAGGGGGCGACGCGGTTCGAGCAGTTCCAGGACAATCTCGGCATCGCGCCGGGCATGCTCACCCGCCGGCTGGCCGCGCTGACCGACTCGGGGCTGCTGGAGCGGCGGCGCTACTGCGATCATCCGCCGCGCGACGAATACGTGCTCACCCCGCGCGGACGGGATTTCCGCCCGGTGCTGCTGGCGATGCTCGCCTGGGGCAACCGGCATTTCCCGCCGGAGAATGCGACGATGCGCATCGTCGATCTCGCCACCGGCGCGCCGGTCGATCCCGTGCTGGTCGATCCGCGCACCCTCCTGCCCGTCGACGGCCCGGGATATGCCGTGCAACCTTTTTCGACCCGAGGCCAGACACATGACTGATCCGGCAACCTTGGCCAGCATGGCCGGCATTGACGTGATGCGCGGCCTTCTCGATGGCCGCCTTCCCGCACCGCCCGCCATCGGCCTGATCGGCATCACGCTGACGGAGGTTGACCCCGGCCGCGTGGTGATGCGGCTGGTGCCCGGTCCGCAGCATGCCAACCCCATGGGCACCATGCATGGCGGCATGCTCGCCACCCTGCTCGACAGCGTGATGGGCTGCGCGGTGCACACCACGCTGGCGCCCGGCAGCAGCTACAGCACGTTGGAAATCAAGGTGAACTATATCCGCGCGGTCACGCCGGCGTCCGGCGAACTGGCCGGCGAGGGCAAGGTGGTGCATGCCGGCCGCCGCTCCGCCGTCGCCGAGGGGCGGGTGACCGACGCCAAGGGCCGCGTGGTCGCCACCGCCAGTACCACCTGCATCATCCTGGAGTCCGCCTCATGAGCGCCACCCTCGCGCAAGCGGGCATGAACCCGCGCACCCGCATGCTGCTGCAAGGCGCCATCGTGCCGACGCTGCT
>CAIYPH010000714.1 GCA_903928045.1 uncultured Rhodospirillales bacterium | reverse complement strand
TTTTGCTTCTTTTTTTCCAAAAAAGAAGCGCTTCCCTACTTAACCTCCCGAGCCACCACCCAAAGCCCCCCAAACAACACCCCCGCCCCCGCCAGCCGCAGCGGTGTCACCGCCTCGCCGAGGATGAACAGCGCGCACACCCAGGCAGTCAGCGGCTCGATCAATGCCAGCGTCACCGCCACCCCCGGCGCCACGCTGCGCAGCCCCCAGGTGTAGAGCGCATAGGCCAGCCCGGTGGCGCCCAGCCCCATCCCCAGCAGCAACGCCGGCGCCGGCGGGCTCGCCACCCAGGCGACCGGCAGCAGCAGCAAAGCCGGCGCACAACACAGCGCCGCCACCCCGAACGTCGCCGCCGCCAGCGTCGCCGAGGGCACGTCGCCACTCGCCTCGCTGGTCGCCAGCGAATAGGCCGCATAAGCCGCGCCACAGCCGAGCGCCAGCACATAGCCGCCCACCGGTCCCCCCGCCCCGGCCCCCGCGCTCACCAGCAGCGCCGCGCCGAGAATGCACAAGCCCTGCCCCGCCAACAGCGCCGCCGGCGGAACGTCGCGATGGCGCAGCACGCGCCACACCGCCACCCACACCGGCGCGCTGCCGATCGACAAAGCCGTGCCGACACCCACCCCGATGCGCGCGATGGCCGCGAAGAACACCAGATTATACCCCGCCATCGCCACCCCCGCGAGCAGCACCGCCCCCCACCGCAACCGGCCAAACCCCGCCCGCGCGGCTGGCAGGGCCAGCGCCACCCCCATCAGCGCCGCGGCCCCGATCCCCAGCCGCAGCGCCGCCACCACCATCGGCACCCGCCCCGGCGGCATCAGCGCCTGCGCGGTGCCGATCGACCCCCACAGGATCGCGGCGAGGATGATGGCGAGAAGTCCGGTCAGCGGAGTTGAGGGAGCGCGCATGCGCGGTCGATCCACCAAGCGAAAGGCAGATGCAAGGAAGGAAGTTCTCCTTTTTTGAAAAAAAGGAGCAAAAAACTTTTCCAACTTGGCCGCATACCGCTGCCGAGCATCCCGCGTAGCCAAGCCAACGGCAGCAAAAGTTTTTTGGTTCTTTTTGTTCACAAAAAGAACCCCTTCCCTTCCCACCCCTCCTTGCGCCAACCTCTCTCCCAAAATCCGAGGGGAAATGACATGAGCGAACCAGTTTTCATCCTTGGCGGCGCGCAGACCGATTTCGCCCGCGTGTTCTCCCGCGAGGGCAAGGACATCTCCGACATGATCGCCGAGAGCGTCCACACCGCGCTCGCCCAGGCGCAGATTCTCCCCGCGGAAATCGAGAGCATCCATGTCGGCAACGCCTTCGCCGAGCTGCAGCGCAGCCAGGCCCATCTCGGCTCCATGGTCGCCCAGGTGGTGCCCGAGCTCTACGGCATCCCCGCGATGCGCCATGAGGGCGCCTGCGCCTCCGCCTCGCTCGGCGTGCTGACCGCGATGGCCGAGATCGAGGCCGGGCGCTACGACTGCATCCTCGTGGTCGGCGCCGAGGAGCTGAAGAACCTGCCGGGCGACGTCTCCTCGGCCAACCAGAACGCCGCGGGCTGGCAGGGCCATGAGGGCATCGAATGCCGCTTCCTCTGGCCCGCCGTGTTCGGCCGCCTCACCGGCGTCTACGCCGAGCGCTACGGGCTCGACCGCCGGCACCTCAATCGTATCGCCGAGATCAACTACGGCAACGCCAAGCTCAACCCCAACGCGCAGACCCGCAAATGGCGGTTCGACCCGCTGGCCTTCACCGATGACGACGAGGCCAACCCCCTGATCGAACCCGGCACCCGCCGACAGGATTGCGGCCAGATCACCGATGGCGCCGCCTCCATCGTGCTCGCCTCCGGCCGCTTCGCCGCCGAGCACGCCAAGCGCACCGGCCGCAGCCTCGAGGCCACGCCGCGCATCCAGGGCTGGGGCCACCGCAACGGGTCCCTGCGCTTTCTCGACAAGGTCGAGCGCAGCAAGGGCGAGGACTACATCTTCCCCCATGTCCGCCAAACCATCACCGACGCCTGGAAGCGCGCCGGCATCGCCGACGTCCACGCGCTCGATGCCATCGAGACGCATGACTGCTTCACCTCGACCGAGTACATGGCGATCGACCATTTCGGCCTCACCGCCCCCGGCCAAAGCTGGCAGGCGGTGGAGGACGGCTCGATCGCCCTCGGCGGCAAGCTGCCGGTGAACCCCTCCGGCGGCCTCATCGGCGGCGGCCATCCCGTCGGCGCCACCGGCGCCCGCATGCTGCTCGATGCCTGCCGCCAGGTGACCGGCCAGGCCGGCCCCTATCAGGTGGAGGGGGCCAAGCGGGTCGCAACGCTGAACATCGGCGGCTCGCTCGGCACGGTCGTCAGCTTCGTCGTTGGCGTCGGGGGCTGAGCCGCGGCGTCATCCAGGCAAGCCCGGCCAGCGCGGCGGCGAACATGCCGAACGAGGCCGGCTCGGGCACATCCTGCACCACCAGGTCGAGCTGGCTCGCCACGGTCACCGCGGCGATGGTGGCGACCGCGCCGCCCCCCACCGCGCAGCGCCACTGGTTGGCGGCAAGCCCGGCGCAACTGGCGCCGTTGACCGCGAGGCCGACGAAATTGCCGGAGATGCTGCTGTAGTCGTCGATCAGGTCGAACGTGTCGCCCTTGGAGAGGGCGTAGCCGCCAGTCAGATCGAGCGCGAGCCCGCCCGCCAGCGTCACCGCCCCCGTCACCGACAGCCCGCCATACTGGCCGGTGGCGGCGCCGGCGGCCAGCACATCGAAGGTCCCGCTGCTCAGGCTCACCGCGCCGGTCACGAGATGGCGCGCGGACATCCGCAGCACCCCGGTGGTGCTCATCGTCCCGGCGCCGCCGTTCACGTTGACGTCCTGATCCAGCATTTGGTTGCCGGTCAGCGCCAGATTGCCGTTGCTGACGGTGATCGCCCCGTTGGTCAGCGTGCCGAACACCAGCCCGCTGCCGCCTGAAATGGCGAGGTTCTGGTTCTGCACGGTCACGTTGCCGCTCACCGTGCCGGTATTGGTCACCGCGCCGATCGCCGCCCCCGCCCCGCCGCTGTAGATCGCGGTGGCGCTGGAGATGGTGCCGCTATTGACCAGCGGCCCCACCGTGCCGCCGCTGTTGCTCACCCCGTAGCGCGTGCCGGTGATGCTGGCGCCGTTGTTGAGCCCGCCCAGCGTGGCACCGGAGAGCCGGATGCCGAAACTGCCGCCACTCACCACCCCGGTGTTGGACAATGTCGTGATGCTGCCGCCATTCTCCCGCAGCCCCGCGGTGCCGCCGATGATGCTGCCGGTATTGGTGACGCTGCCGAGCGTCCCCCCGGTATTGATCACGCCATAGCCGCCGGAGCGGATGGTGCCGGAATTGGTCAGCGTGCCGACGCTGCCGGTATTGCTGAACCCGCTGACCGTGCCCTTGCCGGTCGCGGTCACGTTGCCGCCGTTGGTGAACTGGGTGATGGTCCCGGCGCTGCTCACCCCCGTGCTGCCGCCGGTGATCGCGCCGGTGTTGGTGAGCGTGCCTAGCGTATAGGCCACAACCGCCACCCCTCGGCCGCTCGCCGTCACGCTACCGGCATTGCCCACCGACGTCTCGCCGCACGCGGTCAGGTCGATCCCATTGGCCGAGCCGCTGACCGCCCCGGTCCCGGTGATGGTGATGCTCCCGCCATCGGCGGTCACCGGCCCGGTCACCCCTGTGCTGACCGACTGGCTCGACGGCGTGCAGGCCGCCTCCGCCGCCCACGGCAGCACCACGCCGAGCAGCGCCATGATGGACACCCCGCCGCGCAATGGCGGGTGCCTCAAACGTTCGGGCGCGGGTAAGCCAATGATCGGTGTCACGGGAATTGTCGACCTCCGGCCACAACTCTGTCACGTTTTGTTTATTTTTGTCAAGCGCGGGCCGATTCGGTCGCAATTGCGACTCAAGTGGCGCAATTTGAGACGTCACTCGTCGAAGACGGTGAGCTGGAAGGGTGTTCTTTTTGTGAACAAAAAGAACCAAAAAAACTTTCTGGTCCATCCATGCCGTTGGCGTACACCCCGCGGTTAGTCGGGAGCGGTAAACACCAGGTGGATAAAAGTTTTTTGCTTCTTTTTTTCCATAAGAGAAGCGCTTCCCTACCCTAAACCCGCCAATACCTTGAGATCCGCCTGCGGCCGCGCCCCGTAATGGCTGATCACCTCCGCCGCCGCCACGCTGCCCAGCCGCCCGCAGTCCGCCAGCGGCTTCCCGGCGGTCAGCCCGGCGAGGAATCCGGCGGCATAGGCATCGCCCGCCCCGGTGGTATCCACCACCGTCGTCGGCACCGCCGCCACCTCCGCGGTCTCGCCGCCGCGGATGATCAGGCTGCCCGCCTCGCTGCGCGTCAGCGCCGCCAGCGCCACGTCGCGCCGCGCCCAGGCGGCGGCCTCCGCGAAGGTGTTGGTCTCGTAGAGCGCGGTGATCTCCGCCTCGTTGGCGAACAGGATATCGACATGCCCGTTCACCAACTCACGGAACGCCGCGCGATGGCGATTGACGCAGAACGCGTCCGACAAGGAGAGCGCCACCTGCCGGCCCGCCGCATGCGCGGCCTTGGCGGCACGGCGAAACGCGGCCTGCGCCTCCGGGGGGTCGAACAAATAGCCTTCGAGGTAGGTGACCGCGGCACTGGCCACCAGCGCCTCGTCCACATCCGCCTCGCCGAAGCTGACGCAGGCCCCGAGATAGGTGTTCATCGTGCGCTGCCCATCCGGCGTCACCATGATGAGGCAGCGCGCGGTCGGCGCGCCCTCCAGCAGCGGGCCGGTGGGGAAATGCACCCCCACCGCGCCGATATCGTGGCGGAACACCCGGCCAAGCTGGTCATCGGCGACCTTGCCGAGATACGCCACCTTCGCCCCCAGCATCGCCGCCACCGCGCAGGTATTGGCCGCCGACCCGCCCGAGGTCTCCGCCGCCGGCGGCATCGCCGCATACAGCGCATCCGCCGTCGCGGTATCGATCAGCGCCATCGCGCCCTTGTGCATGTCGTGGCGCGACAGGAACGCCTCATCGACCGGGGCGACAACGTCAACAATGGCGTTGCCGATGCCGAGGACATCGTAGCGGGGAGCGGTCATGTATGGGTCCTCAATCGCGGTCGATATGGGAATGGTGCTTGGTGTCACGCATGCCGGCGTAGACGATGAGCGAAATCAGCACCAGCGCGGTGACGTACCAGTAGAAGCCGCTCTCCATCCCCTGGTCCTTGAACCACAGCGCGATATAAGGCGCCGTGCCGCCGAACAGCGACACCGCCACCGCATAGGGCAGACCGACGCCCAGCGCGCGGATGCCGGCGGGGAACAGCTCGGCCTTCACCACCGCGTTGATCGAGGTGTAGCCGGAGACCACCACCAGCGCGATCAGCACGATCCCGAGCGCCGTCATGTAGTCCCGCGTGCCGGAGAGCCAGGTCAACAGCGGCACGGTGAGCAGCGTGCCGGCGATGCCGAAGAACATCAGCACCGGACGGCGGCCGATGCGGTCGGACAGCGCGCCGAACAGCGGCTGCATCGCCGCGTAGAGCAGCAGGCTGATGAAGGAAATCTGCGTCGCCTGATCGCGCGAGAGCTTCACGGTGTTGACCAGGAAGGTCGGCATATAGGTGGTGTAGGTGTAGAACGCGGTGGTGCCGCCCATGGTGAGGCCGAACACCAGCAGAATCTCGCGGGGATGGCGCAGCAGCGCGGGAAGCAGCGCCGGGCGGTCCTTCTGCGCCTGCACCTTCGCGAAGGCCTCGGTCTCCTTCAGGTTGCGCCGCAGCCACAGCCCGAACAGGGCGCAGGCGGCGCCGATGAAGAAGGGGATGCGCCAGGCCCAGGCCTCGAGCTGCGGCGCGGTATAGACCTGCTGCATCACCAGCAGCGTCGCGCTGCCGAGCAATTGCCCGCCGATCAGCGTAACATATTGAAAGGACGAGTAGAAACCACGATGACGCGACACGGCGATTTCGCTGAGATAGGTCGCGGACGCGCCATATTCGCCGCCCAGCGAAATCCCCTGCACCAGCCGCGCGGCCAGCAGCAGCAGCGGCGAGAAGATGCCGATCGACTCATAGGTCGGCGCCAGCGCGATCATCAGCGAGCCGAAGCACATCAGCACCACCGAGAGCGTCAGCGCCGCCCGCCGCCCGGCCCGATCGGCATAGGCGCCGAGCACCCACCCACCCCCCGGCCGGATCACGAAGCCGATCGCATAGATCCCGAAGGCGTTGAGCAGCTGAACCGTCGGGTCCTTGCCGGGGAAAAACGCCTTGGCAAAATAGAGCGCGAAGAAATTATAGATGTAGAAATCGAACCACTCGATCAAATTGCCGATCGAGCCGCCGAAGATCGAGCCGATGCGGCTGCGCATATCGGCGAAGCTTTCCTGGGGTGCCGACTGGCTCATTCCTCGTCCTCCTCCTCGGCGTCATCTCCCCTGGGGTCGAGCGCGCGCCAGTTGCGGTCATGCCTGTCGGCGGGATTATCGGCGAACAGCGCGATCTCCGGCCCGCTCTTCCAGCCCCCCTCGCCGGCGTCGACCACCTCGGCGTCCTCCCCGAAGGCGAACCAGGCGTCGATCACCTCGCGGCCGGTCAGCCCACCCGCGCGGCACAGCTCCACGCTGTCGCGCACATAGCGCCGCGCGAACTCGTTGGCCTGCATCAGGGTGGGGAAGCCGCCAATCTCCTCGGAAATGCCGTCCTCGGCGCCGCCCGAGAGATCACGGATGCGCACGCGCCAGCCGCCGGAGGGGGCGAAGAGGTCGCTCATGCGGGAGAGCCCAAGGGTGTTCTTTTTGTGAACAAAAAGAACCAAAAAAACTTTTTGATCCGTTTCATGGCTTCGCCGTACTCATCTGGGCGGGGGTGCGCCTGAGGCCCTAGTGGGTAA
>CAIYPH010000713.1 GCA_903928045.1 uncultured Rhodospirillales bacterium | reverse complement strand
CTGCGCCACCGGCCCGATCTCCACCAGCCGCCCCTGCCGCATCACCGCCACCCGGTCCGCGATATCGGCCACCACGCCAAAATCATGCGTCACGAACAGCACCCCATGCCCATGCTCGTCGCGCAATTGCCGGATCAACCGGAGGATCTGCGCCTGCGTCGTCACATCGAGCGCGGTCGTCGGCTCATCGGCGATCAGCAGCGCCGGGTTCCACGCCAGCGCCATCGCGATCACCACCCGCTGGCACTGCCCGCCGGAAATCTCGTGCGGATACCGCCGCGCGATCGCCTCCGGCTCCGGCAACTGCATCTCGCGCATCAACGCCAGCGCCCGCCGCGCCCGTTCCTCCCGCGCCATCGCCGGCGCGTGGATCTCCAGCACCTCCTCGATCTGCGCCCCGATGCGGATCGCCGGATTGAGCGCCGCCATCGGCTCCTGGAATATCATCGCGATCTGCCGCCCGCGGATCGCCCGCAGCCGCGCCTCCGGCAGCACCGCCAAATCCTCCCCGCCAAACCCGATCCGCCCCTCCGCCAGCCGCAACCCGCGCGGCAGCGCCCCCATGATCGCGCTCGCCAGCACCGATTTGCCGGAGCCCGACTCCCCCACCACGCACAAAATCTCCCCACGCCCGACGGAGAGGCTGACATCCTCGATCGCGAACGCCCGGTCGCCATCCCGCGGCAACGCCACCGTCAGCCCCTCGATCGTCACCACCGCGCTCATCCGCGGGACCCCGCCCGCGCCGCCTCGTTCAACCCATCCGCCAGCAGCGACAGCCCCAGCATCAGCGAGGAAATCGCGATGCACGGAAACACCACGAGATGCGGGAACACCATCGCCATCCCCCGCCCCTCATTCACCATCCCCCCCCAATCTGGCGTCGGCGGCGGCAGCCCGAGCCCGAGGAACCCCAGCGTGCCGATGGTGATGGCGATATACCCCAGCCGCAGACACGCATCGACAATCAGCGGCCCCGTCGCATTCGGCAGGATATCGACGAACATGATCCGCAGCGGGCTCTCCCCCTGGGTGATCGCCGCCGAGACGAAATCCCGGCTCGCGATATCCATCGACAGCGCCCGCACGATGCGGAAAATCGCCGGCGCCGAGGCGAACGTCACCGCCAGCACGATATTGAGGCCGGACGCGCCCAACGTCACGATGATCAGGATGTAGAGCACCAGCACCGGAAACGACAGCACCACATTGGCCGCGAAACTCAGCACCCGATCCGTCACCCCGCGATAGAACCCCGCCGCCAGCCCTGCCGTGATCCCCACCGCATAGGCCGAGGACGCCGCGAGCGAAGCCCAGAACACCACCGTCCGCGCGCCATGGATCAGCCGCGACAAAATATCCCGCCCCAGCAGATCCGTCCCCAGCCAGAAATGCCCGCCATCCGGCGCAAGCTCCAGCGGCATCTGCAACGGAACCTGCGATTTCAACGGGTCGTACGGCGCCAGAAATCCGGCGAACAGCGCGCACACCACCCACACCGCCACCATCGCCAGCCCCACCGCCGGCCCCGGCCGCCGCAGCACCGCCGCCAGATACCGCATCACCGCTCCCCTCGCCGCAGCCCGAAGCGGATGCGCGGATTGAGCAGCGTATAGAGCAGGTCGGAAATCATCTGCGTGCTGACGATGACGAACACCGAGGTCATCGCGCAGGCCTCGATCAGCGCCACGTCGCTGTTCAGGCACGCCTGGTACAGCAGCGTGCCGAACCCCTTGTAGGCAAAGAACACCTCGGTCACCAACACGCCCGAAATCAGCCAGGGGATCTGCAACATGATCACCGTGATCGGCGCCACCAGCGCGTTGCGCAGCGCATGGCGAAACACGATCCGCGCCGGCGAGGCCCCCTTCATCAGTGCGGTGCGAATATAGGGCTGCGCCATCACATCGGCCATCGCCGCCCGCACCATCCGCGCGACATAGCCAAAATCGTACAGCACGATCACCAGGCACGGCAGCACCAGTTGCTGCCACTCGAACCCTGTCGTCATCATGCTCGCCCCCGGCAGCACGCCGAGCCAGAACACAAAAATCGCCGACAGAAACACCGCCGAGGCGAATTCGGGGATCGACGTCGTGCCCACCGCGATGAACGTGATGATCCGGTCCGCCCAGGACCCTTCGCGCACGCCCGCCGCAATCCCGAACACGAACGCCATCGGCACGATGATGGCAAACGCCGTCCCCGCCAGCACCCCCGTCCGCGCCAGATGCTGCGGCAGCAGCACCGCCACCTGCTCGCGGAAATGCGTCGACTCCCCCCACTGCCCCGTCACGAACCGCCCGAGCCAGTGCAGATAGCGCAGCAGGAACGGCGCGTTGTAGCCGTTCTCCGCCAGCCACAGCGCCCGCTGATCCTCCGTCGAATACTGCCCGATCACCTTCACCGCGACGCTCGCCGCGTCATGCTCCAGCACCAGGTAGATCAGGAACGAGACCGACAGCATCACCCCGATCACCTCGCCCAGCCGGGCGAGGAGAAACCGGATCACGCCGCCGGCCCCGCGCGCCGTCTCAGGCCAGCCACGTCGCGGTGAGGTTGTTGTAGGTCGCCGGATGCAGCCGGAACCCGCGCACCCGGTTGGACATCGCGCCAAACCGGTCCGCCCAGTACGGCTGCACCATCACCGCCGCGTCCTGCAGAATCCGCTCCACCTGCTCCATCGCCAGGCTCCGCTGCTTCGGGTCGACAATCCCGCCCGCCCGGTTCAGCGCCTCGTCGAACTCCTTCAAGGCGTAGCGGCTCTCATTCCACGAGCCCCCGCTGCGATAGGCCAGATCCAGCGTCATCACCGCCAACGGCCGATGCGCCCAGAACGTCAGGCCGAACGGCACCTTGTCCCAGATCGGCCAGAACTCGCTGGCCGGCTTCACATCGAGCTTCATGCGGATGCCCGCCTCGGCCACCTGCTGCTGCATCACCTGCGCGGTGTCCTGCTCCCAGCGCCCCTGCGTGTTGCCCACCACCAGCGAGACATCCACCCCGTTGGGATAGCCCGCCTCGGCCAGCAGCGCCTTGGCCTGCGCCACGTCGCGCTTCAGCGGCGGCAGCTTGAAATACTCGGGCTGGAACGGCGCCACGTGATGGTTCTCCGCCACCACGCCAAGCCCGCGATACCCCAGCTCCAGCATCTTTTGGTTGTCCGACGCCAGCACCATCGCCTTGCGCACGCGAATATCGTCGAACGGCTTCTGCGTCCCCTGCATGCGGATACAAATCGTCTGCGCCGCCCGCCCCGTCAGCAGCGACACGTTGGGCAGCCGCTTCACCACGTCGATATCGGTGGTGTTGATGAACGGCACCAGGTCCACCTGATTGGCCGCCAGCGCCTGGATAGAGGCCGACACATCGGTGCCGAGATCGATGAAGCGGATCTCATCCAGCAGCGGCGCCTTGCCCCAATACCCGTCGCGCCGGCGCAAAGTCGCCTTCTGCCCCACCGCGAATTCCGCCAGCGTATACGGCCCGGTGCCGATCGGGTTCTTGGTCCACACGCCGCCCTGCTCGCTGAACTTGCGATGCAGGATCGGGCAGGTATAGGCGTACAGCATCTCCTGTATCGCCAGCACCGGCCGCGTCAGATGCAGCGCGAACTCCAGCTCATTGATCACCTCGACGTCTTTCACCGAGGAAAACGCCGACTTGTTCGAGGACTTGCTCTCCGGCGCGATCCAGCGCCGGATATTGAACGCCACATCCTCGGTGGTGAACGCATCCCCGTTCGACCACTTCACCCCCGGCTGCAACTTGAATTTCCACGTCATCAGGTCGGCCGAGGGGTCCCAGCTCGCCGCCAACTGCGGCACGGTGAGATTGTCCTCATCCACCCGCGTCAGATACTCCACCACATTGCGCAACACGTTGGACGGCTGCGTCCAGGTGATCAGCGCCGGATCATTGATCTCCATCACCGCCGCGCCATACCGCAGCGACCCGCCCTTCTTCGGCGCCTCCTGCGCCTGCGCCGGCGCGATCGCCCCGCTGAACGCCCGCGCGCTCGCGGCCGTTATCCCCAGCAGCGTCACCGTGCGCAGGAACGACCGTCGGTCGATCTCCCCCTTCAGAAACATCTCGGCGACCTGCGGCACGTCCGGGTGCGCGGCACGGCCGCTGTTGGTGCGGAGCTTGAACCCGGATTTCCCGGATGACATCGTTTTTTCTTGTACCCCCGCGCCGAATCAGTCAT
>CAIYPH010000712.1 GCA_903928045.1 uncultured Rhodospirillales bacterium | reverse complement strand
GGTTGGCCCGCGCGAAAATCTCCTCCGCCGGCGCCTCCTCGACGATGCGGCCGAGATACATGATCACGACACGGTCGGAGAGGTGCTCGACCACGCCCAGATCATGGCTGATGAAGAGGTAGGTGAGGTCGAGCTGCTCGCGCAGATCCATGAAAAGATTGAGAATTTGCGCCTGGATCGACACGTCGAGCGCCGCCACCGCCTCGTCGCACACCAGAAACTCCGGCTGCACCGCCAGCGCCCGGGCGATGCCGATGCGCTGGCGCTGGCCGCCGGAGAACTGATGCGGGTAGCGGCGCTTATAGGCGGGGTCGAGCCCGGCGCGGCGCAGCTGCGCGTCGATATAGTCGTCACCGCCGCCTTTGGGGATCATGCCGTGCACGCGCGGCGCCTCGCCGACGATGTCCGCCACCCGCATGCGCGGATTGAGGCTGGCATAGGGGTCCTGGAAAATCATCTGCACCGCGAGCGTGGCCTTGCGCATGGCGTCTGGCGCCATGGCGGTGATGTCGCGGCCCTTCCAGATCACCTGGCCGTCCGACGGCGGCATGATGCCGGCGACCATGCGGCCGATTGTGGACTTGCCGCAGCCGGATTCACCGACGAGGCCGACCACCTCGCCCTTGGCGATGCTGAGATCGACTGTATCGACGGCGCGCACCACCTGCTCCGGCACGGGGGTGCAGAGGCTGCGTCGCAAGCCGCGGGTGAGGCGGGCGGCGGCGTCGAGATGCTTCCCGAAGCGCTTGGAGACGCCGCGCAGTTCAATGACGGGTTCGCTCATGACGCCTCGGCGGTCGCGGTCAGCGGGTGGAAGCAGCGCAGCATGCGGCCGGGGGTCGGGGCCGATTCTGGCGGATCGGCCTCGCATTCCGCCGTCGCGCTGGCGCAGCGGGTGCGGAAGGCGCAGCCAGCCGGCAGGTTGATCAGCTGCGGCGTCATCCCCGGTATCTGCCGCAGCCGCGTGCCGCGCTTATTGCGCGACGGCACGGAGCCGATCAGCCCGGCGGTATAGGGGTGCATCGGCGCGTCCAGCACATCCACCACCGCGCCGGTTTCCACGATGCGGCCGGCATACATCACCGCGATCCGGTCGGCGAGGCCGGCGACGACGGAGAGGTCATGAGTGATCCAGATCAGCGCGGTGCCGTGCTCGCGGGCAAGCTTTTGCACCTCGGCCAGGATCTGCGCCTGGATCGTCACGTCGAGCGCGGTCGTCGGCTCGTCGGCGATGATCAGCTCCGGCCGGTGCAGCAAGGCGATGGCGATTGCCACGCGCTGGCGCATGCCGCCGGAGAACTGGTGCGGATAGGCCGAAAGCCGCTCCTCCGGCGAGGGGATGCCAACCATGCCCAGCGCGTCGCGCGAGCGGGCGCGCGCCTCGGCGTTGGAGACCTTGGCGTGGGCGTGCACGGTCTCCATCATCTGGGTGTCGATGCGCAGGACCGGATTGAGCGTCATCATCGGGTCCTGGAAAATCATCGCGATGCGGTTGCCGCGCAGCTGGCGCAGCTCCTCCTCCGGCAACGCGGTGATGTCCTGGCCATGGAACAGGATGCGCCCGGCGGCGATGCGGCCGGGCGGTTCCACCAGGCCGATCAGCGAGAAGCCGGTGACCGTCTTGCCCGAACCGGATTCGCCGACGAGGCCCAGCACCTCGCCGCGATCGACGTGGAAGGACACGCCATCCACCGCCTTCACCACCCCCGCGCGGGTATGGAAATGGGTCGCCAGACCCTCAACCGTCAGCGTGCGGCTCATCGCTTCAGCCTCGGGTTCAGCACGTCGCGCAACTGGTCGCCGACGAGGTTGATGGCGATGATGGTCACCAGCAGGGCGATGCCGGGATAGAAGCTGATCCAGTATTTGCCGGACAGCATGTACTGGTAGCCATTGGCGATCAGCAGCCCGAGCGAGGGCTCGGTGATCGGCACGCCGAGGCCGAGGAAGGACAAGGTGGCCTCCAGCGTGATGGCCCGCGCGATCTGGATGGTGCCGATGACGATCAGCGGCGGCATGCAATTGGGCAGTAGATGGAAGGCCAACAGCCGCCAGCGCGGCAGCGCGAGGCACTCGGCGGCCTCGATATATTCCCGCCGGCGTTCCACCAGGGCGGCGCCGCGGGCGGTGCGGGCGTAGCGCGCCCATTCCACCAGCACCAGCGCCAGCATCACGTTCAGCACCCCCTTGCCCAGCACGGCAAGGATCATCAGCGCCACCAGGATGGCGGGGAAGGAGAGCTGGAGATCGACCAGCCGCATGATCGCCGTCTCCACCTTGCCGCCGAAATAGGCGGCGGCGAGGCCAAGGGCGGAGCCGATCGCCCCGGCGACGATCGCCGAGCCGACGCCGACGCCGAGCGAGATGCGCAGCCCGTAGATGATGCCGGACAGCATGTCCCGTCCCTGGTCATCGGTGCCGAGCCAGAACACCAGCCCGTCCGCCGATTTGGATCCGGGCGCCAGGCGGCCATCCATGATGTCGAGCTGGGCGAGGTCGTAGGGGTTCTGCGGCGTGATGAAGGGCGCAGCCAGCGCCAGCACCGCGACCATCACCACGATCACCAGGCCGAGCACGGCGAGCGGACTCTCCGCGAATTCACTCGCGAAGCGGCGGAAGGGGGTTTCTTCCTTCATTGGAAGCGGTTCTTTTTTGAAAAAAAGAACCAAAAAACTTTTATCCGTTTGCTTCGCGCCCTCCCGGGAGGCGGCATGCCAAACGGATGAAAAGTTTTTGCTTCTTTTTTCAAAAAGAAGCCCTTGCTTCCTTCACTCCCACTCATTCCCGGCTCTCCAACCGAACGCGCGGATCGAGCACGGTGTACAGCAGGTCGACGAGCAAATTGATGGTGATGAACAGGAAGACGATCATCATCAGATAGGCGACGATCACCGGGCGATCGAGCACGTTGATGCTGTCGATGATCAGCTTACCCATGCCCGGCCAGGCGAACACGCTCTCGGTCACCACCGCAAAGGCCACCGTACTACCGAATTCGAGGCCGATCACGGTGACGATGGGGATGGTGATGTTCTTCATCACATGCACGAACACCACCCGCACCGGTGAGATCCCCTTGGCGCGGGCGAATTTCACGTAGTCCATCGGCATGTTCTCGCGCACCCCGGCGCGGGTAAGGCGCAGCACGAGGGCGATATTACCGAGCGAGAGGTTCAGCGCGGGCATCAGCATATGGGCCAGCCCGTCCCGCGTGAGGAAGGACCATTGCACCCCGAACAGCGTGGCGGTCTGGCCGCGCCCGGTGGAGGGCAGCCAGCCCAGCTGCACCGCGAAGACCATGATCAGCATCAGCCCGACCCAGAAGGAGGGCAGCGAGAAGCCGAAAATCGAGCCGGCCATGATGGAGCGCCCGGCGAAGCTGTTCGGCCGCAGCCCGGCATAGAGGCCGAGCGGGATGCCGAGCACGATCGACAGCAGCACCGCGGTGACCGCGAGTTCCATCGTCGCCGGCATGCGCTGGGCGATCAGCCGCAGCGCCGGCTCGTTGAACACGAAGCTCTTGCCGAGATCGCCCTGCACGGCGTTCCACAGGAAGCGCCCGTACTGCTCCCAGAGCGGCCGGTCGAGCCCGAGCGCGATCACCGCGCGCGCCCGCTCCGCCTGGTCGGCCTGGGGTGAGATCAGGATCTCCACGGGGTCGCCGATGACGTTGACGCCGATGAACACGATCACCGTCATCGCCAGCACCACGAAGACCGCCTGGATGAGGCGGCGGAAAATCCAGGTCGTCATGCGCGATCACTCATGGAACGGGCCGCAGCTCCATCACACGGGTCTCTTCATCGGCGCGGGCGACGAAGGACAGCCCGGCACGCATCGCCCAGATGTTCTTCTGCAAATGCAGCGGGATCAGCGCGACGTCCTCCATCGCCAGGCTGGTCGCCTCACGCACCAGCGCTTCGCGGGCGGCGTCGTCGGCGGTGGTCATCATCCGGTCGACCAGGCCGTCGAAGCTGGGGTTGCTGTAGCGGGCACGGTTCACCGCGCCCCAGCCTTTGGAGGGCGCGTAGGTGTAGACCAGCGCACGCAGCGGGTTGGTCGCCTCGCCGAAGCTCCAGCCGACCAGATAGGCCGAGAATTCCTGCCGGGAGGCACGGCTGACGTAGTTCGGCCAGGTGATCGCATCCACCGTGGTTTGCACGCCGATGCGCGACCACATCTGGCCGACCGCCTGGATGATCTTGCCGTCATTCACGTAGCGATCATTCGGCCCGTGCAGGGTGATACGGAACCCCTGGGGGAAGCCGGCCGCGGCCAGCAGCGCCTTGGCCTTCGCCACGTCGGTGGATGGCGGGTTGAGCCCGGGCACATGGCCCCAGCTGCCTTTGTCGACGAACTGGCCGATCGGATAGGCCGCGCCCTCCATGACCCGCTCGACGATGGCCGGGCGGTTGATCGCCATTGTCAGGGCCTGGCGAACGCGCTTGTCGTTGAGGGGGTTGCTCGCCAATGTCTCGCCGTTGGGGCCGGTCACGAAGGGGGTCGGGCCGCTGCGGGAACGGTCGAGCCACAGATAGATCAACCGGAGCGAGGCGATTTCCGACAGCGCCACCCGCTTGTCGGCCCGTAGCCGTGCGACGTCGGCGGTGGGGACGAACTCGACCAGTTGCACGTCGCCGGCCAGCAAGGCCGCGGTGCGGGCACCGTCATTGGGGATGATGCGCAGGGTCAAATGCTGCCAGTGAGGTTTCGGCCCCCACCACGCGTCATTGCGCTCAAGCTCGATGCGCTCGCCCGGCTTGTATGCCACCATGCGGAACGCGCCGGTGCCGGCGGTGTTCTTGCCGCTGTTGAAGTCCTCGGTCGCGGGGTTGGGGCCGAGGCCCTTGGGGATGATGAACACGTTGGTGAGATCGACCGGGAGCAGCGGGTAGATGCCGGCTGTCTTCATCCGCACCGTGTAGGGATCGGGCGTTTCCATCGCGACGACGGATTTCGTGTAGATCGAGAAACTGCCGGGCGAATTCACCACCTTGGGCACGCGGGCGAAAGTGTAGGCGACGTCGGCCGCCGTGAACTCCGAGCCGTCATGGAACTTCACGCCCTGGCGCAGCTTCACCTCCCAGGTGCTGTCATCGATCAGCTTCCAGGACAGCGCGAGGCCGGGGATGAGGTTGTTCAGCGGATCGCGCTCGATGAGGCGATCATAGATATGGGCGTCAAGCGTCTCGTTCGGCGCGAAGGTATGGTAGTGCGGATCGACGCTGGTGGGCGCCGAGGACATCGCCATCGTCACCGATTGCGCCGCTGCCACCGACGTGCCGAGCAGCAGCGCCATTCCCGCGCCAGCCAAAGCCTTGAACATCATCCGCTCCCCCTTCCGCTTAAGCATAGCCGCAGCCCTGGGGTGGCGGCTAGGCTCGAGCGGCGAGGATGCGAGGCAATCGGACGAAGGGAAGGAAGCGGTTCTTTTTTGAAAAAAAGAACCAAAAAACTTTCATCCGTTCGCACCGAGTTGCCCGGGGAGAGGGGCGAAGCCAACGGATAGAAAGTTTTTGCTTCTTTTTTCAAAAAGAAGCGCTT
>CAIYPH010000711.1 GCA_903928045.1 uncultured Rhodospirillales bacterium | reverse complement strand
TGTCGGAGGCTCCAACTCCTGAGAAGGTGGAGCGATGACGAACAAGACGACAAACACATTTTCGCCTGAAGTGCGCGAGCGTGCGGTGCGGCTGGTGCTGGATCACGAGCGCGAGCATCCGTCTCGGTGGGCGGCCGTGGTGTCGATTGCGGCCAAGATTGGCTGCACCGGCCAGACGCTCAATGAATGGGTCAAGAAGGCCGAGCGGGACCGAGGCGGTGTGGCAACCGAGATGGCGGCCAAGCTGAAGGCTCTGGAGCGGGAGAACCGAGAACTGCGGCAGGCCAACGAGATCCTGCGCAAGGCGTCCGCGTATTTTGCCCAGGCCCCTCTCGGCGAACGAAGGCGTTCGCCTGCCGGGCAAGGGGAGCTCGACCGCCGGTTCAAGCCATGATCGCCTTCATCGACGATCATCGCGATGCGCACGGGGTCGAGCCGATCTGCAAGGTGCTGCCGATCGCCCCGTCGACGTATCATGACCACGCCGCCAAGCGTCAGGACCCGACGAAGCTGTCGGCCCGGGCACAGCGGGACATGGCGTTGAAGCCCGAGATCGCCCGTGTCTTTGCCGAGAACTTTGAGGTCTACGGCGCGCGCAAGGTGTGGCGGCAGATGCTGCGGGAGGGCCATGGCGTCGCGCGGTGCACGGTCGAGCGCCTGATGGCGGAGCTGGGCCTGCAGGGCGTTATCCGCGGCAAGCCGGTGCGCACGACCGTGCAGGACAAGGCGGCGCCATGCCCGCTCGACCACGTCAACCGCCAATTCCATGCGCCAGCGCCGAACCGGCTCTGGCTGTCGGACTTCACCTACGTCTCGACCTGGTCGGGCTTCGTCTACGTCGCCTTCATCATCGACGCCTACGCGCGGCGTATCGTCGGCTGGCGGGTCAGCAGGACCGCCCATGCCGGCTTCGTCCTCGACGCCCTGGAGCAGGCGCTCCACGCCCGCCGCCCCGCCCACAACGCCGGCCTCGTGCATCACTCCGACCGAGGCTCGCAATATGTCAGCATCCGCTACACTGAGCGGTTGGCCGAGCACGGCATCGAGCCCTCCGTCGGCAGCGTCGGCGACAGCTACGACAACGCCCTAGCCGAGACGATCAACGGCCTCTACAAGGCCGAGGTCATCCATCGCCGCGGACCATGGCGCAACTTCGAGGCGGTCGAGCTCGCCACGCTGACCTGGGTCGACTGGTTCAACCATCGCCGGTTGCTCGAGCCCATCGGAAACATCCCGCCGGCCGAAGCTGAAGACCGATACTACGCTATGCTCCAGGAGCAGAAACTGGCAGCGTGACTCAAACCAAACAGCCTCCGGCAAACCCGGGGCGGTTCACGCCGAGCCAAGGCCCATTACAATACTACGACGCGGGGCCCCATGTCGTGTCCTTCTCCGCCCAACCTGACCGCCCCGAACCATTGGCCAGACGATCAACCAGATCGGTCAAGGCAACCGTCGCGGCGATGATCGTGGCGATGATCAGGAGGTCGAGTGTGAGATTTTTGCCGCCGTGGGAAGAGACACGGGTGCGGTGATCATCCGGCTCGACCGAGAACAGTCGTACGAACGATTGCTATCTTGGTGCTATCTCAAACCCGATGGGATCAGATTTGGTCCACCAGGGCTTGATTAAATTATTGATTTTGCTTAGTTTTTGGCGGACCCGAATGGATTCGAACCATCGGCCTTTGCCTTCGGAGGGCAACGCTCTATCCAGCTGAGCTACGGGTCCCGCGGCGCCTCATTAGCGCGGATGCGATGAAGTTGGAAGAGCGTTCAGGTTGCGCCCGCCAGCCATGCAGCGGCGCGGATGTCGGCGGCGGAAGGCAAGGGGGTCTTGGGGTCGCGGATCCAGGCGATCGCGTCGGCGATCGGCAGGGCGCGGCCGAGGTCGCGCATCAGTAAATGCCAGCCATCGGCATAGAGCGCCTGCCGCGCCGAGACCGGCAGGGCGGACCAGGTGGCGCGGGTGGCGGCGGGGGGCACGATTTCGTCGCGCGCGCCGTAGAGGAACAGGCTGGGGGCGGCGAACTCGGGGGCGGCGGCAAGGGCGAGGTCCATCAGGTCCACCAGCCCGGCCATGGTGTCGAAGCGGGTTTCGAGGATGGTGAGCGGGTTGCGGGCGAGGCGGCGGATGGCGTCGGCGTTGTCGCTGGCGAAGATCTTGATCGGCGGCGGCGGGCGCGCGACCGTCATGCCCGGGGTGATGTTGGCGGCGAGGAACAGGCCGGTGCGCATGAACAGGTTCATCCGCGCCCGCCCCCATACCGCCGGCGCGAGCAGAACGTAGCCGGCCACTTCGGGCGCGTAGCCGCGGGTGGCGAGGCGCATCAGCACCGCGCCGCCCATGCTTTCGCCCATCAGGATCAGTTTGGCGCCGGGGTGCCGCGCCTGGACGGCGGCGACCATGTCCGCCGCGTCATCCACCATCGCCTCCGCCCCGGCCCACAGGCCGCGGCCGGGGGCGGCGCCGAAGCCGCGCTGGTCCGGCGCGTAGAGCGCCATGCCGGCGGCGGCGAAGGAGGGGGCGGGGATTTCCCAGGCGTCGCGGCTGTCATTGAAGCCGTGCAGGGCCAGCACGATCGCCTCCGGCGTGCCCTGGGGATGCCAGGCACGGTAGGGGAGGATCGCACCGTCGCGCATCACGAAGCCGGCCGCATCCATGCCGGGCGTCCGGATGGTGGGCCCAGGCGGGGTGGCGGCGCCGACGCAGCCCGACAGCAGCGCGCCCGCGCCCAGCAGGGAGAGGCGGCGTGAGAGGGGAAAGGTTGAAACCATGCGCGCCATGGCTATCATGCCCTGCCCGCGTTATGGGACTCTCCCCACGACATGACCGAGGATTTTTCATGCCCGACGGCGCCACCACCCCGAAGCCGACCGAGATCATCCATGTGGACGAGCGCACCATCGCCTGCGACGGCGGGGACGGCGCCCTCGGCCACCCCCGCGTGTTCCTGCGCATCGCCGACCACGAGATCATGTGCCCGTATTGCTCGCGCCTCTACGTGCTGAACGCGGGCGCCGGCGATGATCACGGGCACTGACGCAAGCCGGTGAACGATCTCACGGCGCCGCCGCCGCCCAACGCGCCGCCGCATTTGATCCTGATCGACGGATCGGGCTTCATCTTCCGCGCCTTCCACGCTTTGCCGCCGATGAACCGGCCGGATGGGGTGCCGGTGAACGCCGTGTTCGGCTTCACCAACATGCTCTCCCGCCTGCTGAAGGAGCATGTCGGCACCCATATCGCGGTGATTTTTGACGCCGGGCGTTACACGTTCCGCAACCGGCTATATGAGGCCTACAAGGCCCAGCGGCCGGAAGCGCCGGAGGAATTGCGGCCGCAATTCGCCATCGTGCGCGAGGCCACCACCGCGTTCGGCGTGCCGGCGATCGAGATGGCGGATTGGGAAGCCGATGACCTCATCGCCTCCTACGCCCGCGCCGTGACCGATGTGGGCGGACGGGCGACCATCGTCTCCTCCGACAAGGACCTGATGCAGCTGATCCGGCCGGGCGTGGATATGCTCGACCCGATGAAGCAGAAGCCGATCGGGCCGGCCGAGGTGATGGAGAAGTTCGGCGTGCCGCCGGAGAAGGTGATCGAGGCGCAGGCCCTGATCGGCGACTCCGTCGATAACGTGCCGGGGGTGCCTGGCATCGGGCCAAAGACTGCCGCCCAGCTGATCGGCGAATATGGCGACCTCGAGGGCATTCTTGCCGCCGCGCCCTCGATGAAGCCCGGCAAGCGCCGGGAGCTGCTGATCGAGCACGCCGACGCCGCGCGCATCTCCCGCCAGCTGGTGATCCTGCGCGAGGACGCGCCGCGGCCGCTGGCGCTTGAGGCGCTGATCGTGCGTGAGCCGGATCACGACGTGCTCGCCGCCTTCCTGCTCGCCCAGGGCTTCCGCTCCACAATGGTGCGCCTGGGGCTTGAGGCGAATGGCGGGGCAGCGCCGCCGGCGATGCAGCCCAATGCCGGCAGGCCGGACCAAGGCAATTTGTTCCCGCAGGCGGCTGTCGAGACCGCGGGCGGCTTCGGACCCTATGAGAGTGTGACGACGCTCGCCGCGCTGGAGGCGTGGATCGCCGAGGCGACCAAAGCCGGGGTAGTGGCCGTGGATACCGAGACTGACGGGCTCGACGCCATGCGCGCCAATATCGTCGGCTTCTCGCTCGCCACCGCGCCCGGACGGGCCTGCTACGTGCCGCTGCGCCATGAGGGGCTGGCTGAGCAAATTCCGCTCGCTGCGGCGATCGCGACGCTTTCACCACTGCTGGCTGATCCGGCGGTGCTCAAGATCTTCCAGAACGCCAAGTACGACCTGGCGATCTTCCGCCGCGCCGGCGCCCCGCTCGCCCTGCCGCTCGACGACACCATGGTGATCTCGCATTGCATGGATGCCGGGCTGCACGGGCATGGGATGGACGAGCTGTCCACGCTGCATCTCGGCCACACCCCCATCAGCTTCGACAGCGTGACCGGCACCGGCAAGGGCCGCCTGCCCTTCGCGCAGGTGCCGCTCGACCGCGCCACCGCCTATGCGGCGGAGGACGCCGACGTGACGCTGCGGCTGTGGCAGGCGCTCAAGCCGCGGCTGCGCCCAGCCAAGGCGCTGGCAATGTATGAACAGGTGGAGCGCCGCCTGATCCCCATCCTGCTGGCGATGGAGCAGGCCGGCATCAAGGTGGATGAGGCCGATCTGCGCGCCATGTCCGCCGATTTCGAGGCGCGGATGGCGGTGATGGAGACCGATATCCATCGCCTTGCCGGCGAGGCGTTCAACGTCGCCTCCGCCAAGCAGCTCGGCGAAATCCTGTTCGACCGCATGGGGCTGTCGGGCGGCAAGCGGATGAAGACGGGCGCCTGGGGGACGGATGCCTCGGTGTTGCAGACGCTCGCGGACCAGGGGCACGAGCTGCCAGCCAAGGTGCTGGAGTGGCGCCAACTGGCAAAACTGAAATCCACCTACACGGATGCGCTGGCGCAGCAGATCAACCCCGAAACCGGGCGCGTGCACACCAGCTTCGCCATGGCGATCGCCTCGACCGGGCGGCTCTCCTCGACCGACCCCAATCTGCAGAACATCCCGGTGCGCACGGAAGAGGGCAGCCGCATCCGCCGCGCCTTCATCGCCGAGCCCGGGCATGTGCTGGTGAGCGCCGATTATTCGCAGATCGAGCTGCGCCTGCTCGCCCACGTCGCGGATCTGCCGGCGCTGAAGGAGAGTTTCGCGGCCGGCGAGGATATCCATGCGCGCACCGCCTCCGAGGTGTTCGGCGTGCCGATGGAGGGGATGGACGGGGCCACGCGGCGGCGTGCCAAGGCGATCAACTTCGGCATCATCTACGGCATCTCCGCCTTCGGGCTGGCGCGGCAATTGCAAATCGCGCCCGGCGAGGCGCGCCACTACATCGACGCCTATTTCGCCCGCTATCCCGGCATCCGCGCCTACATGAACGCCGCGCGCGAGGAGGCCCGCGATAAGGGCTACGTGCTCACCCCGTTCGGGCGGCGCATCTGGATCCGCGGCATCGCCGACAAGAACGCGGCGATGCGCGGCTATGCCGAGCGCCAGGCGATCAACGCGCCGTTGCAGGGCGGTGCGGCCGACATCATCAAGCGCGCGATGGTGAAGCTGCCGGCCGCGCTGGCCGCCGCCGGGCTGAAGTCCCGCATGTTGCTCCAGGTGCACGACGAATTGCTGTTCGAGGCGCCGGAGGATGAGGCCGCCGCGCTGGCGGTTCTCGTGAAGGGCGTGATGGAGACTTCGGCCACGCTTTCGGTGCCGCTGGTGGTGGAAACCGGGATCGGCCGCAGCTGGGCCGAGGCGCACTGAACCCGATCAGCCCGCCGGGGCCAGGCGGAGCGTGAAGCGCGCGCCCTGATCGGTGTTGGCGGCCTCGATGCTGCCACCGCAGGATTCCATCGTGGTGCGGCAGATCGACAGACCCAGGCCAGTACCCTTGCCGACCGGCTTGGTGGTGAAGAACGGGTCGAACACCCGGCTTAGCAACCCGTGCGGAATGCCACCGCCGGTATCCTCCACCTCGAGCACCACGCCACGCCGCTCCGCTCGGCCGCGGATGATGAGGCGCCGTTCCGCGCGGCCGGCCATGGCGTCGCGCGCGTTGAAGAACAGGTTGACCAGCACCTGCTCCAGCTCCACCGGCCCGCCGCGAACGCGCGGGAGATCCGCGGGAACCTCCACCACGATCTCGATGCCGGCCGAATGCAAGGCGCCACGCACCAGGTTGAGCGCGCCCTGGACCGCGGATGCGAGTGTGGTGCTGCCCTCGCTGCTCTCGCCGCGGCTGAAGGCGAGGAGATGGGCGATGATCGCACTCGCCCGCTCCACCTGCTCCTCGATCCGCTCGATCTGCGCCGCCGCCTTATCCGCGCTCTCGCCGCTGGCGGGGTCCGCAACCAGGCGCTGCAAATGATGCGCCGCGAAGGAGGAGGCCAGAGTGATCACTTGCAAGGGCTGGCCGATCTCATGGGCGATGCCGGCCGCGAGTTGGCCGAGGGTCGCGAGATTGCCGGAGATGATCGCCCGGGCCCGCAGCGCGCGGGTTTCGGTGACGTCCTGGTGGAAGCCGTAGACGAAGTGCGCGTTGCGATCGGTGATCGCGGGGATGATGAAGCTGCCCTGGATCTGCACCACCGCCCCATCGGCGCGAATGGCGCGGAATTCGCCCTTGATGATTTTGGTTTTCGCGCCGGGCCGCACGCCATGCCACGCACCGGCCACCGCCGCGCGGTCCTCGGGATGAATGAAGCGGTCGAAAAACGCGTCGGCCGTGGTGGGCACGAAGCCGCGGTCGAGCCCGTAGATCTCCCACATCCGCTCCGACCAGGTGGCCTTGCCGGTGCGGGTATCGACCGCGAAAACCCCGAGCCCGGCCGCCTCGGCGGCAAAGCGGGCTCGCGCCTCGCTGTCGGCGAGTTCCTCGGCGGCGACGACCCGCGCGGTTTCGTCACTGACGATGCCGGCGACGCGGTTGACGCCGACCGCCGTGTCATACACCCGCCGTCCAACGCCGCGGAGATGGCGCAGCACGCCGTCGGGGCCCTGCACCCGGTAGGCGTATTCAACCGGATCATGCCCCCGCCAGATCTCCGCCCGCATCGCCTCCACCGCCGGGCGGTCCTCCGGGTGGATGAAGCGCGTGCGGTCGGAATACTCGGGGGTGTCGCCCTCCGGATCGAGCCCATGCAGCGCAAGCATGCGGGGGGACCAGGTGGCACGGCCCGTGGTGATGTCGGCGTCCCATGTGCCAAGCTCGGCGGCATCGACCGCGAGGCGGAGCCTGGTTTCGCTGTCGGAGAGGCGCAGTTCGGCCGCCTTGCGGGCCGAGACGTCGGCGACCAGGCCGAGCATGCGCCGCCCGCCATCGGGCATCGCCGTCACCGAGCCGCGCGCGGCCATCCAGCGCAGCGCGCCGCTGGCATCGACCATGTGATGCTCCATATCGAAAGTGCCACCCTCGCGGGTCACCCGCCCGGCCTCGGCGGCGACCCAGGGCAGATCGTCGGGATGGACACGGGCGAGATAGGCATCGAGCCCCACCCGGGTATCATCGCTGAGCCCGACGACGCGGCGGAAATTGGCCGAAACGCGGTTGATCACCACCCGGGCCGGGTCACTCGCCTCCGACCGGCCATCGAACAGCGCCACGCCGATGTCCTGATCGAGCGCGGCCGCGGGGTCGAGGTGCAGCGGTTCCTCGCTAATCACCTCGGGGCGGCCGGCGATGAGCTTCGTCGTCAATCCGGCCAGCCCGGCGGCCGCCACGCCGGCGGCGGCGAACAAGTCGAGCGCCATCGTCAGAACCGGGTCGGCCACATGCCTGGCGAGGAACAGCAGCGCCGCGCTCATTACCACGAGAGGGAGCGTTGCCAGCGCGATCGACGCAATCAGCGGCGCGGAGCCCTTGCTCCGGCCTGCAGTCGCCTCAGAACCGATGGCGAAAACGTCGTTCATCGCGATTTGATAACAGTCAGGCGCGGCCAGGACAAGCCCAGCCGCGCCTGATGTACAGTCATGTTACCTCTACCGGTCGATTTACCGTCGCCGGCATCAATACATGTGCTGGCCGCCGTTGATCGACAGCGTGGAGCCGGTGATGAAGTCGCCGTTATCGGCGGTCAGGAAGGCGACGCCGCGCGCGATGTCCGAGGCGCGGCCGAGCCGGCCCATCGGAATGCGGGCGACGATCTTCTCCAACACATCAGGCGGCACGGCGCGCACCATCTCGGTATCCACATAGCCCGGCGCGATGGCGTTCACGGTGATGCCGAAGCGGGCGCCTTCCTGGGCGAGCGCCTTGGTGAAACCATGGATGCCGGATTTGGCGGCGGCGTAGTTCACTTGGCCATACTGGCCGGCCTGGCCGTTGATCGAACCGATATTGACGATGCGGCCGAATTTCGCCGCGCGCATGTCATCCCACACCAGCTTCGAGAGGTTGAAGCAGGAGCCGAGATTGGTGTCGATCACCTGGTCCCACATGTCCCGGTTGAGTCGGGACATGGTGGCATCGCGGGTGATGCCGGCGTTGTTGACCAGGATCTCGATCTTGCCGACCTCGGCGTGGATCTTGTCCACCGCCGCCGTGCAGGCCTCGTAACTGCCAACATCGAACTTGATCACCTTGATACCGGTCTCGGCCGCGAAGGCTTCGGCCGCCGCGTCGTTGGACGCGTAGTTGGCGACCACGATGCGGCCGGCCTCCTTGAGTTCACGGCTGATTTCCGCGCCGATGCCGCGCGTGCCGCCAGTGACGAGGGCTACCCTGCTCATATTATTCTCCCTGAACCATGCCTGCGCGCCGCCCCCCGATCGCCCGACCGGCCCGCCCGTTGCTTAAGCCATGCCGGTATGACGCGAAGCGTTGACCTGAATCAAGCGCATAGCGGAGTGCGGGGCGAAGTAAGGCAGGGAAGCGGTTCTTTTTTTGAAAAAAAGAACCAAAAAACTTTTATCCGTTTGCGCCGGAGCCGGCCCGGCCGACTCCGAACCAAACGGATGGAAAGTTTTTGCTTCTTTTTTCAAAAAGAAGCACTTGCTTTCTTCGCCTTCAGAAAACCTTGCCAGGGTTCATGATCCCCAGCGGATCGAGCGCCGCCTTGATGCGCCGCATCACCGCCACCTCCTCGGCGCTGCGGGAGTAGCCGAGAAAAGCGCGCTTCAGCAGGCCGATGCCGTGCTCGGCCGAAACCGAGCCGCCGAAGGCGCGCACCCGGTCATAGACGATGGCGTCGATCTCCTTCTTGCCGGGCCCGTCCGGCTCGATCTTGACCAGGAGATGCAGGTTGGAATCCGCGATATGGCCGAACCACAGCGAGCGGACGGGGGCGTAGCGGGCGCGCAGCGCCGCCTTGCAGTCCTCGATGAACTCCTGCATCCGCCCGATCGGCAGTGAGACGTCAAACCCCGCCTGCGGGTCAAAGCTTTGGCCGAACTGGGCGACGGAATCGCGCAACCCCCAGATTTCGCGGCTTTCGCGGTGGGATTGCGAAATCACGGCGTCCTCCACTTCGCCCGCCTCCAGCGCCTCCTCGATCAGCGCGCTGAAGGCCGGCTCGTCGGCCGCCTGGTCGGAGCCCATGCCTTCCATCAGCACGTAGACGGCGCTGCCGCGCGGCAGGGGCGCGCGGATGCCGTGGGCGGTGGTGGCGAGTTCGTAGAATTCCGGCCACATCACCTCGAAGGCCGAGAGATTGCCGCCGAGCCGGGCCCGGGCGCGGCGCAGCAAAGCGAGCACGGCCGCGTAGTCCGGCAGGGCGCAGAGCGCGGTGCACAGGCTGGCCGGCTTGGGGAACAGGCGCAGCACCAGGCGGGTGACCACGCCCAGCGTGCCCTCGGCGCCGATGAAGAGCTGCTTGAGGTCGTAGCCGGTGTTGTTCTTCTGCATCTTGTTGAGGCTGGTCAGCACCGTGCCGTCGGCCAGCACCACCTCCATGCCCAGCACCAGCTCCCGCGTCATGCCGTAGCGCAGCACCCGGTTGCCGCCGGCGTTGGTGGAGACATTGCCGCCGATCGCGCAGGAGCCGCGGCTGCCGATATCGAGCGGGAAGAGGAAGCCGGCGGCATCGGCAGCCTCCTGCAGGGATTGCAGGGGCGCGCCGGCCTGCACCGTCATCGTCGCGGCCGCTTGGTCCACCTCTTCGATCGCCCGCATGCGCGTGAGCGACAGCGCGATCGAGCCCGCGGTCGGGGTGGCGCCGCCGGCCAGGCCGGTGAGGCCACCTTGCGGCACCACGCCGATGCCGTGGGCGGAGCACAGCCGCAGCACCTCCGCCACCTCCGCGGTGCTGCGGGGCAGCACGACGGCGAGCGGCAAGGCACCAGGCTCCGCCTTCACCATCCAGTCGCCGAAATGGCTGGGCGCCATGGCATCGCCGGACTGCACCGCGCCAGCTCCGAGGGCGGCGATGAGCTGGTCAATGAAGGGGGAAGTGGCGTCCATTTCAGGGTTCCAATGCGGCGCGGCAGGTTGCGGAGGAAAAGGCGGAACG
>CAIYPH010000710.1 GCA_903928045.1 uncultured Rhodospirillales bacterium | reverse complement strand
GACCAGGGCGGCATGCTGACGGATGCGATCGACCAGCATCCGCACGCCGTGCTCCTGCTCGATGAAATCGAGAAGGCGCATCAGGATCTCTACAACATTCTGCTGCAGGTGATGGACCACGGGAAGCTGACCGACCACAACGGCAAGATCGTGGATTTCCGCAACGTCATCCTGATCATGACCACCAATGCCGGCGCCTCGGATCTCGCCAAGGAGACCATCGGCTTCGGCCGCAGCACCCGTGAAGGCGAGGACCAGGATGCGATCAAGCGCCTGTTCACCCCGGAGTTCCGCAACCGGCTCGACGCCATCATCGGTTTCGCGCCGCTGACGCCGGAAATCGTCGCGCAGGTGGTCGAGAAGTTCGTCATGCAGCTCGAGGCGCAACTCGCCGACCGCAATGTGACGATCGAGCTGTCTTCGGCCGCCAAGGAGTGGCTGGCCGAGCGTGGCTATGACCGGCTCTACGGCGCGCGGCCGTTGTCGCGGGTGATCCAGGAGCACATCAAGAAGGCGCTCGCCGAGGAGCTGCTGTTCGGCAAGCTCGTCAAGGGCGGCTCGGTGAAGGTGACGCTGAAGGACAACAAGCTCGACTTCGAGTGCCTGGCGGCCAGCCCGCCCGCCCTGCCGAAGCCGGAAGCCGATCCGGACGAAGGTACCGAGAAGGAGCCGGAAGCGGCGGGGTGATGCGTCGCCGCAGCGGCGCCCAAACCTAGCCCGGTATGTCCTTGATTGTGTTGTACGGACCGCCGTTGCCGCGGCGCCATAGGCCCGCGGGCGGCGAACCGGGCTTCGTTGAGCCCACGTGATTCGCGAATCGGGATGCCTAGTTGTTCCGGCGCATGGCGATGCCTCGCTTGGCCGGTCACCTGCTCTGACAGATAGTTGATCGCAGCTTTTCGGAGAATGTTTAATAAACAATTGACCATACGTGCGCTGTGCTGCCTTTATCGTGCCAAAGTCACGGGAACAGGCACACATGAACCGCTTCACACGGCATGTCACAACACTCGTCATGCTCGCCACGTCGACCGCTCCGGCCTGGGCGACGGACTGGCTGATGTTTGGCAATGGCCCTCGCCATGACGGATACACCGCCGCCGAGGCCGTCCTGACCCCCGGCAACGTGTCGAGCCTCACGCGCAAATGGGGCTACAGCGTCGTTGCATACAAGCGCACGCATGGGCTGCCGCACTCGAAAAATTTCGTGTCAATCTACGCTCAGCCGGTCATCGCCAGCGACGTGAATGTCAGCGGTGCGAGCAAGTCGATCGTCTATTTTGGCGACAATGGTGGCACTTTCCACGCGATCGACGCGAACAGCCGGGCGCCAGCGGGCACGCTGATCTGGACACGGCAGACTCCTGTGAGCACGGTCCACTGCACGGGGCTGACCAGCGGTATCAAGGCATCCGCGGCCATCGACCGCGCGGCCAATCATGGGCGTGGCGCCGTCTACGTCGCCAGCAACGCCCGCGTTTTCGCCTGGGACCTGGCGACCGGCGACACTCTGGAGCGTTGGCCCGATGGCGGGATGCAACTCCCCAATCTCAACCCGGCCACGGAAGGAGAGGTGGCTCGGGAAATTCGGACAGAGCGATAGGTGGATTTCCTGCCTGACAGCGGCAATGTTGCCGCGGATCAGGAGCGAACATGACGAAGCGAACACGACGGACGCATAGCCCGGGCTTCAAGGCGAAGGTGGCGT
>CAIYPH010000709.1 GCA_903928045.1 uncultured Rhodospirillales bacterium | reverse complement strand
TCGATGTGCTGGCCTTGCGGGGTCATACCCCAGCGCTGGGCGGAGGCGAGTTTGGCGTCACGGAAGACGTCATTGCGGGTGTGGCGGTCGAACACGCCGCGGCGGTTCACCCAGGGGCCGAGATTGGTGGAGACGGTGACGTCGGGGCTGGTGGTGACGATGTGGGCGGCGAGGTCCTTGAGGTCGCCCTGGCCGCGGCCGATTTCGGCGAGGATTTCACCGAAGGCGGTTTGGGTGGCCATTTTGCGGCCGTCGGTTTTGGGCGATGGGAGGATGGCGGGGACGGGGATGGCGGGGGCGCTGAGGAAGCGGCCTTCGGGCGTCATCGGGGTGGCGAAGGGGATGGTGGCGATGAATTCCTGGAGTTCCTCTTGGGTGGCGTCGAGGCCTTCGAAGGGGTCCCATTCATGGCCCGGGCGGATGTTGCTGTCGCGGCGGAAGACCTCCATCTGCTCCTTGGACATCAGGCCGGCGTGGTTGTCCTTGTGGCCGGCGAAGGGGAGGCCCATGCCCTTGATGGTGTAGGCGATGAAGCAGGTCGGCTGGTCGCCGGCGGCGTCGGCCTGGCGGAAGGTCTCGATGAGGTATTGGACGTCGTGGCCGCCGAGATTGGTCATCAGTGCGGCGAGTTCGCCGTCGGTCAGCGGGTCGATGATGGCGCGGAAGGCGCCGTCGCGGCCGAGATCGGTGAGCAGGGCTTGGCGCCAGGCGGCGCCGCCTTGGAAGGTGAGCGCGGAATAGAGGCTGTTGGGGCAGTCATCGATCCAGAGGCGCAGGGCCTCGCCGCCGGGCCGCGCGAAGGCGGCCTGGAGGTGGCGGCCGTATTTCATCGTCACCACGTTCCAGCCCATGTCGCGGAACAGGCCCTCGATGCGGCCGAACAGGCGGTCGGGCACCACGGAATCGAGGGATTGGCGGTTGTAGTCGATCACCCACCAGACGTTGCGGACGTCGTGTTTCCAGCCCTCCAGCAGGGCCTCGTAGATGTTGCCTTCGTCGAGCTCGGCGTCCCCGGCGATGGCGATGTGGCGGCCTTGGGGGATGTCGGGGCGGCCGAAGCCGTGCAGGCGGACGTAGTCGGCCATGAGGGCGGAGAAGCTGGTGAGGGCGACGCCGAGACCGACCGAGCCGGTCGAGAAATCCACCTCGCCGCCATCCTTTACCCGGCTGGGGTAGGATTGCGCGCCGCCGAGCTTGCGGAGGTTCTCCATTTTGTCGCGCGTCTGGCGGCCGAAGAGGTAGTTGATGGCGTGGAAGACGGGGCCGGCGTGGGGTTTCACCGCCACGCGGTCCTGCGGGCGGAGGATGGCGAAGTAGAGGGCGGAGAGGATGGAGATGCAGGAGGCGCAGGAGGCCTGGTGGCCGCCGACCTTGAGGCCGTCGCGGTTGGGGCGGATGTGGTTGGCGTTGTGGATGGTCCAGGCGGAGAGCCAGAGCAGCTTGCGTTCGAGCTGATGCAGCAGATGGGCGGCGCGCTCGGCGGTGATGGGCGCGGCGGGCTTGGTGGCGATGTTCATGGCGGGTCCCCCGGCAGGATGGCGGGAGCTTAGCGGCGCGCGGCGGCGAGTGCACCTGTGATCGCGGGGAGCAGGTCTTCGGCGATGAGGCCCTCGCCGGCGATGCCGCCGGCCGCGCCGTGCAGCCAGGCGCCGGCGGCGGCGGCCTCGAAGGGGGGCATGCCCTGGGCGAGGAGGCCGGTGATGATGCCGGCCAGCACGTCGCCAGCGCCGGCGGTGGCGAGCCAGGGCGGGGCGTTGGCGTTGATGGCGGCGCGGCCGTCGGGGGTGGCGATGACGGTGTCCGGCCCTTTCAGCAGCACCACGGCGCCGGTGGCGCGGGCGGCTTCGCGGGTGGCGGCGAGGCGGTCGGGGCCGATGGGGCCGAAGACGCGGGTGAATTCGCCGGCATGGGGGGTGAGGACGGCGGCGCCGCGGAGAAGGTCGGGGCGGTCGGCGCAGGCGGAGAGGGCGTCGGCGTCCACCACCACCGCGCGGCCGCTCGCCAGGAGTGGTGGCAGGAGGTCGGGGACGCGGTCGCGCCCAAGTCCGGGACCGATGAGCCAGGCGTTGCGTCTGATATCGGCGCGTTGCTCGGCGAGTGGCGCTGCGTCCACCATCGTGCCGGGGTCGCCGGCCCGGTAGAGGTTGGCGTTGCCTTTCGCGGCGATGGTGACGAGGCCGGCGCCGACGCGGCGGGCGGCGGATGCGGCGAGGCGGGCGGCGCCGGTCATGGCGGGGCCGCCGAGGACGGTCGCGTGGCCGGCGCTGTATTTGTGGTTGGTGGTGGCGCGGCGTGGGAGCGTCCACAGGCCGGAGGCGTTGCGGAAGGTGCCGGGCGCGATGGCGGGCAGCACGCTGGCGGGCAGCCCGATATCGGCCAGCACGGTTTCGCCGCAAAGGGCGCGGCCGGGGAACAGGAGGTGGCCGGGCTTGAGGCGGAAGAAGGTGACGGTGAGGGCGGCGGCCGCCACTTGGCCGCGCGGCTGGCCGTTGGCGCCGTCGAGGCCGGAGGGGACGTCGATGGCGGCGATGCGACGTGTGGCGGCCAGCACGGCCGAGACCTCGGGGGCGAGGTCGCGGGTGAGGCCGGCGCCGAAGACGGCGTCGATCACCAGTTCGGCGCGGGCGGCCTCGGCGGCG
>CAIYPH010000708.1 GCA_903928045.1 uncultured Rhodospirillales bacterium | reverse complement strand
CTCTCCGCGCCCAAGATCGAGGGCAAGTTCAGCCTGCGCGCCTCCTGCACCGGCATGATCATGATGCAGGACGTGTTCGTGCCGGCCGAGAACATGTTCCCCGAGGTGAAGGGCCTGCGCGGCCCCTTCTCCTGCCTCAACAACGCCCGCTATGGCATCTCCTGGGGCGCGCTCGGCGCCGCCGAGTTCTGCTGGCACGCCGCGCGCACCTACACGATGGACCGTAAGGTGTTCGGCAAGCCGCTGGCGGCCACCCAGCTGATCCAGAAGAAGCTGGCGGACATGCAGACCGAGATCACCATCGCGCTGCAATCGGTGCTCCGCCTCGGCCGCCTGATGGATGAGGGCCGCGCGGCACCCGAGATGATCTCGCTGTGCAAGCGCAATTCCTGCGGCAAGTCGCTCGACATCGCGCGGGTCGCGCGGGACATGCACGGCGGCAACGGCATCGTCGACGAGTATCACGTCATCCGCCACGTCATGAACCTCGAGACGGTGAACACCTACGAGGGGACGCATGACGTGCACGCCCTGATCCTCGGCCGCGCCCAGACCGGCATTGCCGCATTCTGATCCCGCGCCCTCGCGGCGCGGCGTGATGCTGACGATCGAGCGAGTCGCCACCGATGGCGACGGGATGGCGATGGGCGCCGAAGGCAAGCCCGTCTATATCCCGTTCACCCTGCCCGGCGAGACCGTCCGCATGGCCGATCCGCCGGAGGTGGAGACGGAAAGCCGGGATCGCATCGCGGCCGCCTGCCAGCATTTCGGCACCTGCGGCGGCTGTGCCCTGCAGCATTGGCGGGAGGCGCCCTACGCCGCCTGGAAGACCGCGCTGCTGGCCGATGCGCTGCGCCGCGCCGGCTACCCTGACGCACCGATCGCGCCGATCACCCTCACGCCGCCCGGCGCCCGCCGCCGCGTCGATCTCGCGATCCGCCGCCATGGCGCGACGCTGACCGTCGGCCTGCACGCGCGGGCCAGCACCACGGTGATCGATCTCGCGGAATGCCCGATCCTGCATCCCGCGCTCGCTGCCCTGCTCACCCCCTTGCGCATCCTGCTGCGCAGCCTGGCGCTGCTGCGGCGCGAGGGCTCGGCGGTGCTGAACCTGCTCGATACCGGGCCCGATCTGCTGCTGCACACCGATGCCCCGGCCACCGTGCCAGACCGCACCCGCCTCGCCGAATTCGCCCGCGCCCACGGCATCCCCCGCATCGCCATCGCCCATGGCAAATCCACGCCCGAAATCGCCGTGCTGCTCGACAAGCCGCGCATCGATTTCGATGGCGGCATCGTCACCCCCGCGCCTGGCGCCTTCCTTCAGGCCTCCCGCGAGGGTGAGGCGGCGATTCGCGCCGCGGTGATCGCCGGGCTGCCGGGCAAGCTGACCTCGAAATCCCGCATCGCCGAGTTCTACGCCGGCAACGGGACCCTCACCTTCGCGCTTGCCCGCCACGCCCGCATCGAGGCCTTCGAGGGTGACCCCGCCGCCGCCGCCGCCCTCACCGAGGGGCTACGCGCCGCCGGCATCGCCGGGCGCAACAGCGTGCAGGCACGTGACCTGGTGCGCCAGCCTCTCACCGTGAAAGACCTCGCCGCCTACGCCGCCGTGGTGCTGGACCCGCCCTTCGCCGGCGCCGGCCCGCAAATGGCCACGCTGGCAGCCTCGGGCGTCGCGCGCATCATCTACGTCTCCTGCAATCCGGCGGTGCTCGCCCGCGAGGCGAAGCTGCTGCATGACGCGGGTTACCGGGTGCTGGCCGCTACCCCGGTCGATCAGTTCCGCTGGTCTTCCAGACTGGAGAGCGTTGTAGTGTTCGACAAGTCCACCCGGCATTAGCTCCAGCCCAATCGGGTGACCAGGGAAGGAAGCGCTTCTTTTTGAAAAAAGAAGCAAAAACTTTCTATTCGTTTGCTGCGGAGTCGGCCGGGGAAACTCCG
>CAIYPH010000707.1 GCA_903928045.1 uncultured Rhodospirillales bacterium | reverse complement strand
GCGATGCGGTCCTGAATGTCGAACAGATGCATTGCCTCGGCATCGAACACCGGAGTTGCCAGTGTGCCGCCCGATCCCAGATCGACCAGCTCGATCGCGACGCGGTGGTTGCCGCCGGATTGGTGCAGACTGCCACCGACCAGGTAGCCGGCCCCGAGCCGGCGCGCCGCCTCGGTGCTGTTCTCGTCGGCGGAAATGGCCCGGCTGGAGTTCCACGAAATCACCGCCGGCTCGCGGAAGCCGGCGAGGACGCGCACGACGCCTTCCTGAATGCACTCCGCCACGGTTGCCTCTGTTGCGTGGCCGGCGTGGCGGAGCGGAAGGATCGCGACGATCGGCGGGCCGTCGGTTGCGGCCGCCGCCCGACGTGGCGCGGGGGCGGACCTGGCGCCGACCTGCTCAAGCTTGATCGCCGCCACCAAGGCCCGGGTCGGCTCGGAAGGTTCCATGTCGAGCTGGGTGCCGAGGGCCGCGTAAAGGGCGTCATAGGCGCGGATCGCCGCGCCGCTTTCGCCGGCTTCGGCGGCCAGGCGCATTACGGTGCGGCAGGCGGCCTCGTTGATGTCGTCGAGTTCGAGGGCGGCCTTGGCCAGGCGGCGGCGCTGTGCGGGGGGCAGAGCGGTGTCTTCGCTGGCGCGCTCGAGGGCGCGGATCACGGCGCCGCGGGCGTTCTGGCGCTGGGTTTGCAGCCATTGGTCGAATGCCCGGCTGATGCCCTCGCAGCCGGCCAGCATCTGGTCGACTGCCATCAACCCGGCCGGCACGCGGCCGAGGGCGATCGCGGTGAAGGCGCGGTCGAGATCGAGTTCGATGCGGGCGTGGTCGAGCGCCAGGTCGCTCTGGCCGGGGGGGAGGGGGTTCAGCTCGTGCGGCAGGAGGGCGCGGCGGATGTCGAGCAGGGACTGGCGCAGGGAGGTGTCGGCGTGATGTTCGGTCGACTCGCTCCAGAACAGCATGGCGGCGGCGTCGCGCGGCAAGGCGCGGCGCTTTTCGAGGGCGAGGTAGGCCAGCAGGGCGCGGCCCTTCTTGTTGCCGAGCGAGACGCGCGCGCCATCGACCGAAAGCGCGAGGCCGCCGAGCACATCGATGGCGAGCTTGCTGCGCTCCGGGGTCACCTTCGGCCAATCCAGCTCATGCCGGGGACGGACCAGTGTCATGGAGAGTCGCTCGCGCCGCGCATGTTCGGTGGCCCCTGCCCATCTCGTCACCAAATTGTGAACAGGCCCGTTGCTGCATGGCAAGCGTCCCCCTGACCGGCGCTCACGAAACGGTAACGCATCGCCGACGTAACGCCAACGGGCAAGGTTCAGCGTGGGGCCACTGTGTCGTGGAGACTGCCCATGGACGATTTTCACCCCGCCGACCCCGGCGGGCCCGAACTGACCGGTTTGGCGTCGGATTATCTGGTGACGACCGGGGCGGATTTATTGGCGCGCTGGGGCGGGCATCAGCGGTTCTGGGACGCGAGGATGGCGGCCGGGCTCGACCCCTATTCGCGCAGTTCGATCAGCCGGATCGGGCCGGAATGCGCGGTGGTGAACGGCGCCGGCGAACGGCTGGTGGGGGTGAATTTCGCGTCACAGGACTACCTCTCGCTGGCCTCGCATCCCGCGATCTGCGCCGCGGGGCAGGAGGCGATCGCGCGCTGGGGCGTGCATAGCGCGGGGTCGATCGTGCTCCAGGGCGGCAGCGCGCCGCTGATGGTGCTGGAGGAGCGGCTCGGCGAGCTGCTGTCCTGCCGCGAGGTGGCGGTGTTCCCGACTGGTTGGGCGGCGGGGTATGGCGTGATCCGCGCGTTGGTGCGCGAAACCGACCATATCGTGCTCGACGCGCTGGCCCATGCGTGCCTGCAGGAGGGGGCGGGGAACGCGACGCGCAACATCCATCGCATGCCCAACTGCAACCTGGACTCGGTGGTGCAGCGCCTGGCGCGCATTCGGGCGCGCGAAGCCACCGCCGGCGTGCTGGTGGTGACGGAAACGCTGTTCTCGATGGATTCGACCGTGCCCGACGTGAAGGGTTTGCAGGCGGCTTGCCGGCAGTACGGGGCGACGCTGCTGGTGGATGCGGCGCATGATCTCGGGGCGATCGGGGAGGGCGGGCTGGGGTTTCTCGGCGCGCAGGGGATGGTCGGCGAAGTGGATGTGGTGATGGGCTCGTTCTCCAAGAGCTTCGTCTCCAATGGCGGGTTCGTGGCCTCCAACGCGGTCGGGCTGCGCCAGGCGTTGCGGGCCTTCGCCTTTCCGCTGCTGTTCTCGAACGCGCTCTCGCCGGTGCAGGCGAGCGTGGTGGGGGCGGCGCTCGATGTGGTGCGCGCGCCGGAGGGGGCGGAGCGGCGGCGGCGGCTGATGCGTAATACGCGGCGCCTGCGCGAGGGGCTGGCGGCGCGGGGCTTCGAGGTGCTGGGCCAGCCGAGCGCGATTGTGCCGGTGCGGCTGGGGGCGGTGGCGCATGCGCGCTTGATGACACGCGCGGCGCTGGGGGCGGGCGCGCTGGTCAATCTGGTCGAGCACCCCGCGGTCAGCCGGCAGAACTCGCGCTGGCGGTTGCAGGTGATGGCCGATCACAGCGACGCGCAGGTGGACCGGATGGTGGCTGTCGCCGTGGAGGCGCGCGAGCGACTGACCCCGGGGGGCGCCTGATCCGGCGCGGTCAGTCGGTCATGCGGTCTCCGGTTCGATATCCGGCCGCCGTTCGATCACCGTCCGCCAGCCCGGCGCGTCGGTGAGGGCGGCTTCGACGACCGGAAGGGGCTCGGCGTAGAGGCCGGGGAGGGTCTCTTCGCCGGGGAGGCGCGGGGGGTAGGCGAGGGATTCCTGAGCGGGATCGAACACCGTCTCGAGGCCCGGCTTGTTGCCGCGGGCATCGATGCGATGCCAGCCGATGCCGGGCAAATGCACGGCGTTCAACCCGTGCAGGATGAAGGGCGGGCCGATGTCATCGAGCGAGAGGCGCTGATAGACCAGGGCGGTGGGGATCGCGTTGGCGCGCAGCAGGGCGGCCAGCAGGTGGCTCTTGGCGTAGCAATAGCCGGTGCCGGCCGCCAGAACCTCGGAGGCGGTGCAGGGCACCACCTCGGCCTGGATGTCCACGGAATGCGGGATGGCATCGCGGACGAAGGCGAAACAGGCGGCGGTGATCGCGACCGGGTCGTCGCTCGTGCCGCGCAGCTCCGCGGCCTTGGCGGCGACGGCCGGGTGATCGAAATCGATCATCCGGCTTGCGGCGAGAAAGTCCGCGGGATCAGGTTGCATATTCCGGTTCCTGCTTGTCGAGGATGCGGCGCCAGGCGTCGAGGTGGAGGCGGGCATCGGCGTGGCTGCTGCGGGGGCCGTGGTTGTGGCGGCGCAGGCGTTCGGGCAGGCGGCGCAGCGGCTGGCCGGTGGACATGGCGGTGATCTGGTACATCGTGGTCCGCTCGGCGCCGAACAACTCGTCGAACGCGTCATGCACGGTGGGGCCGACGACGGTGACGCCGTGGCTCGCCATGATCATGATGGTCTTGTTGCCCATGAGGTCGGCGATGCGGTCGCCCTCGGAGTTGTCGGCGACCGGCTCGTCGCCTAGCACGTCGATCACCACGCG
>CAIYPH010000706.1 GCA_903928045.1 uncultured Rhodospirillales bacterium | reverse complement strand
CGGCGGCGCCGTGATCGATACCTGGTACCGCTACCCCACCGCCGCGGGGCAACTATCCGATCCGGGCACCCTCCCCTTCCACCACCTCGACAACATCGTGATGACCCCGCACATGTCGGGCTGGACCACCGGCACCATCTCCCGCCGCCAGCGCACGATGGCCGAGAACATCAACCGCCTCGCCCGCGGCGAGGCCCTGCGCAACGTGGTGCGCCCCGGAGAGACAGCATGAGCGATGCCCTGATCGTCGAGCGCGAGGAAGGCGGCCTGGTCCGCTGGCGCCTCAACCGGCCGGACCGGCTGAACGCGCTGAACCAGGCCATGGCCGACGGGCTGCTCGCCGCCGCCCGCGCCGCCGAGGCCGATCCGGCGGTGCGCGCCATCCTCATCACCGGCGAGGGCCGCAGCTTCATGGCCGGGGGCGACATCACCCTGTTCCAGGGCGAACAGGCGACGCGGGATATCGACGTGCTGATGCGCGCGCTGCATGACGCGATCATCGTGATAGCCCGGCTGCGGGTGCCGGTGGTGGCGCTGGCCCATGGCATGGTGGCCGGCGCCGGCGTGTCCTTCGCACTCGCCGCCGACGTGGTGCTGGCCAGCGATGACGCGAAATTCCTGATGGCCTATTCCCGTCTCGGCGCCAATCCGGATGGCGGCTCCACCTACCAGCTGCCGCGGGCGATCGGCATGCGCCGCGCGCTCGGCTTCACCCTGCTGGAGGAGACCATCGACGCCGCCACCGCCGAGCGCTGGGGGCTGATCAACCGGATTCTGCCGGCAGCCACCGCCGCCGAGGAGGCACTGGCGACCGCGCGGCGGATGGCGGCCGGGCCGACGCTGGCCTTCGGGCGCAGCAAGGCGCTGCTGCGTGCCTCGATGGACCGCGACCTGCCCGGCCAGCTCGACACTGAGCGGGCGGAATTTCTCGCCGGGACCTTCACCGCCGATTTCAACGAGGGCGTCGCGGCCTTCCTGGGCAAGCGCAAGCCCGGCTTCAGGGGAGAATGACCGTGCCAGTCGATCCGCAAATCCAGGCGATGCTCGATCGCGCCGCCGGCCTGCCGCCGACCAACCCGCTGCCGGTCGCCGAGGCCCGGGCGCGCTACGAGGCACTCACCGCCCTGCGACCGGAGGCGGCGCCGGTGGCGGCGGTCGACGAGCGGGAGATCGCCGGGCCCGGCGGCAAGCTGAAGCTGCGCATCTACACGCCCGAAGGCAACGGCTCCTTTCCGCTGATCGTGTTCTACCACGGCAGCGGCTTCGTGCTGTGCAGCCTCGACACCCATGACGGCATGGCTCGCAACCTCTGCGCCGGCGCCGGCGCGGTCCTGGTCTCGGTCGACTACCGCCTTGCCCCGGAGCATCGCTTCCCCGCCGGGCCGGATGACTGCCTGGCCGCCACGCGCTGGGCCGCCGCCCATGCCGGCGAACTCGGCGCCGATGCCACACGGATGGTGCTGGCCGGCGATAGCGCGGGGGCCAATCTCGCCACCGTCACCGCGCTGCGGCTGCGCGACGAGGGCGGCCCGACTGCCATCGGGCAGTTGCTGATCTACCCCGCCACTACGCATTACAGCGACCCCATGCCCTCCTATATCGAGAACGCCGAGGGCTATGGCCTCACGCGGGACACCATGGTGTGGTTCTGGGACCATTATCTCGGCGCGGCCGATGGCAGCCACCCCCATGCCTCGCCTTTGCGCGCGACCGATCTCTCCGGCCTACCGCCCGCTTTGGTGCAGACCGCCGAATTCGACCCGCTGCGCGACGAGGGCGAGCGCTATGCCGAGCGCCTGATCGCCTCGGGGGTTCCGACGCAACTCACGCGGTGGGACGGGATGAACCACGGGTTCATCCAGTGGGCAAACCGGGTGGATGGCGCCACCGCGGCCATGGCCGAGGCCGCCGCGTGGCTGCGGGCGATCTTCGCCGGACGCTGAGGGCCGCGGATCAGGCGATCCCGGCGAAGGTGATGCTGGTGACCGCGAGCCCGAGCCGCCGCGGGTCGGGGGAGGTCGGGTCAAGGTCGCGCACCCGGATGAACGCGGGCGGCGTGATGGTCAGCGTGTTCATCCCAGGCACCGTGCTGGCGTAGCGCGTCTCGAGCACACAGGAGGCGCCGTCGCGCTCGGTGACGCGAAAGGGCAGCGGATGTCCGTGCAGATGGAGCTTCACCCGCTCGACCGCATAGTCGGCCACCATGGCGAACACCCGCAAGCGGATACGCACGATGGATGCGGGGGGCAGGAAGTGGATGCGGGCGGGGGGACCTTCGGCGATCCAGGCGAGGCCGGCCTCATACCAGGGGTGGAAGCCCTGGCGGCCCGGCACGTCGGGCAGCGCGGTCTCGCAGTCGAGCACGGGCTTGAACAGCATGCGTTCCGCCGTCGGTGCGGGAGGGCTGTCCGGCAAGGCGGCGAGACGGCTGCGATAGAGGCCGCAGGCCCGCTCATAGAGCGTAATATCGAGGCGGTTGCGCTCGACGAGGGCGTGGATGTTGCTCCAATCGGTGTGGATGAGATCCCGCTCCGTGGTGTTGAGCGTCATCTCGTCCAGTGCGAAGGGGAGACCCCAGTGATGCTGGATGATGCGATGCGCGCCTGGCATATCCTCGGCCAGGCCGAAATCGATCGACTCGAGGAAATCGAGGGCCCGCCCGATCAGTTCCGGATGGCGGTCGGGATCCTCGAACCGGTCGTCGTCGGGGTTGGTGAACGCGTGCTCGCCGGCGAGCATGCGGGTCATGCCGTTATTGGCCTGCGCATAGATCGCGGGGTGTCGTGCGTTCAGGAACGCCTCGAAGCTGAAATCGGGCGGCAGATCGAAGGCGGCGATATCGGGGTTGGCGCGCTGGAAGCGGTAGAGGGAAAACACCCGCTCTATCGGGTTGCGCAGGATGGTGAAGGTGCGGAAGGCATCGATGAACGGCGCCATCACATCGAGCGGCAAGTGCCCATTGAGGCAGGTGATCTCGGGGTCGCCGCGACCGCCGGCGACGTCCGCGATACGGTCATCGAGGTCCGGCGTTTCCACGGCGAGGCGCAGGGTGCGGCTCTCGCCAAACAGGTTCTGCAAGGTGGCGAGGAAAGAGGTTCCCGCCGTTTTGGGAATGTGGAGGAAGAAAAATGGCCTGGAATCGCCGATCCCGGCGCTCTCCGGATCGGCAATTTCGGAAGGGGTCGGCAAATCAGGCACGGTTGTTTCATTTCCTGGAGCCATCGGCAGCCCTTTGCGATGACCAATCGGCGCCGACGCCGCGCCCGTTACGCGACGCTTCAACGGCGTGTAACGCTTTATCGTGCGTGCCGCACCTGCATGCAATGGAGTGCGGCGGTTTGAAATGCAACAAATGGTGAGCGCGGGAATTGTTGACACATTTTAATGGAAGTCGCGCGACCTTGGCAGGCGTGGGGGGGCGTCAGGCGCGGCGCCGGTGGGGGCATCGAGCGCGGCGAGCATGGATGAGCGATCGCTCAGCCGGTCGGCCACGAGATGCACGATGCCCTCGCGCGAGCGCTGGATGCGCCCCTCGACCTCCAGCAACGAGGAGGCGATCAAGGCGCGGCGGAACTGCTCGATGATCGCCGGCCACACCACGATATTGGCGATGCCGGTCTCGTCCTCGATGGTGGCGAATACCACGCCGCCGGCGCTGCCGGGGCGCTGGCGCACCAGCACAATGCCGGCGGTGCGCAGCTTGGCGCCATCGCGCGCCTCGGCCGCCTCCGCCGCGGTGACGATGCCTTCACGAGCGAGCGCCTGGCGCAGGAAGCGGACGGGATGGGCCTTCAGCGACAGCCCGGTGGTCTGGTAATCGGCGGCCACGTGCTCGGAGAGCCCCATCAGCGGCAAAGGCGCCGGGCGGAGCTGCACCGGCAGCCCGGCCAGCAGTGGCAGATCGGCCTCGTCGCGCAGGCCGCGCACGTGCCATAGCGCGGCGCGGCGATCGAGGCCGAGGCTACGCAGCCCATCCGCCTCGGCCAGCGCCACCAGCGCCGGGCGGGGCAGGCGGGCGGCAGCCAGCGCGGCGAAATCGGCGAAGCGGCGCCCGGCGAGGTCCTCCGCCCAGGTCTCGCGAAACCCCTCGATCTCCCGCAGCCCCAGCCGCAGCACGGCGCCGCCCTCCAGCGTGCAGTCCCAGGCGGAGTGGTTCACATCGACGCCGCGCACCTCCACCCCGTGCTCGCGGGCATCGCGCACGATCTGCGCCGGCGCGTAGAACCCCATCGGCTGGGAGTTTAGCAGCGCGGCGGCGAAGGCCGCGGGGTGGTGGCATTTCAGCCAGGCCGAGACATAGACGAGATGGGCAAAGCTCGCGGCATGGCTCTCCGGGAAGCCGTAGGTGCCGAAGCCCTCGATCTGCTTGAAGCAGCGCTCGGCGAAGTCCCGGTCATAGCCGCGCGCGACCATGCCGCCGACCATCTGGGCGTGAAACTTGTGGATGGTGCCGACGTTGCGGAAGGTCGCCATGGCACGGCGCAGGGCGTTGGCCTCGCCCGGGGTGAATTTCGCCGCCTCGATGGCGATCCGCATCGCCTGCTCCTGGAACAGCGGCACCCCCAGCGTCTTGCCCAGCACCCGCTCCAACTCATCGGGCGGCCCGTGCGCGGGATCAGGCGAGGGGAATTCCACATGTTCAAAGCCCTGCCGGCGGCGCAGGAAGGGGTGCACCATGTCGCCCTGGATAGGCCCTGGGCGGACGATGGCGACCTCGATGACCAGGTCGTAGAATTCGCGGGGGCGCAGGCGCGGTAGCATGTTCATCTGCGCCCGGCTTTCGACCTGGAAGACGCCGACGGAGTCGCCGCGGCAGAGCATGTCGTAGGTGGCGGG
>CAIYPH010000705.1 GCA_903928045.1 uncultured Rhodospirillales bacterium | reverse complement strand
TTGTCGAGGCGGGTAATCCGCGCCTCCGCCGTGGCCGTCAAGGCGCCAAGCGCCACCGCCGTCATCAATATCCGTCGCATCCGTGTCCTCCACTACGCCGCTTTGACGGCGCGATTCGTGCGAAAACTGCCTCACGAAATTGGCTGCGGCAAGCCGCAAAAAGCAGAGGGGAGGGTGTTCTTTTTGTGAACAAAAAGAACCAAAAAAACGTTTCATTCCGTTCCATGCCGGTGGCGTACGCCGGCGGGGTGTTGGGGGGCGGTACATACTTAAGGAGATAAAAGTTTTTTTGGTTCTTTTTGTTCACAAAAAGAACATGCTTATTGTTTTGTTTTCGAAACAATTTGGACATGCCTATGGCTCCGCCGTTCAGTCCCTGGGTAATCGCCTGGGCAGCAGCTTCATCGGCTTCCCCTCGGAATTCGGATACCAAAGGATGGCTTCGCGCTGCTTGCGGGTAAGGCGGCGGGGTTTGGGCGTGGGCTTGGGACGGGGTTTGCGGGGGCGTTTCGGGAGCGGGGGAATGCAGGCGGGGGTGAGGCCGAACATGTGGCAGAGGGGGCGCAGCAGGCGTTGGGCCTGGGGGGAGGCCGCGATGAGGGCACCGGTGCCGGGGTGATCGAGGGCGCTGGCGATTTCGGCGGCGTAGCCGCGGGCGTGCCAGACCAGGAGACCGCCGAGCCAGTCCTTGCGGCGAGGCAGGCGGAAGCGGGGGTTTTTGCGGGGTTTGGGGGTGGCGGACTTCGGGCGGGGGGCGCGCTTGCGCGGGGCAATGCCGGCGGCGAGGCGGACGAGGAGGTGCTCGAAGCGGCGCTGGGTGCGCTGGAGGTAGAGGATGATGTCGCGGGCGGAGATGGGGGTTTTGCCGATTTTCGGGAAAAGCGTGTCGATGAGGACCCAGATGGCGTTGAGCGCACGGAGGGTACGACCGAGCACCGCCGCGACGTCGAGCGTCGGGGCGGCCGGTGCCTCTGTGGGGGTGGGTTGGGTGCTCATGGCGGTCTTGATAACATCAAAGTTAGGATGAAATCAAGAGAAAAAATGCACGCTCGGCGATATTTTTTCGGCTGATGGCCGAACGGGCGGGGCGTGGTGGTGGCGTTCACATCCGCGTCATCGCCCGCTTTCCGCGGGGCCGGGCTGCCGACTCGACCGACCGGTTCAGTTAGGGTTTGAATGCGTCCGGGGCCGACACGTCGGGAGCCCGCCGCGTAACGGGTTTGGGGACTGTCATGGCGCATACGTATATCTGGCTGGGCGGGAGCCTGTCGTTCAGCGCGGGGGGGAACTGGGAGAATCCGGGCCCGCCGGTCAGCACCGGCACGGTTCCTGGCGTGGCGGATACGGTTGAGTTCCTCCAGGGGTTCGGCGGCACGCTGAGCGGCTCGGGCAGCGTGACGCAGGTGGCGGTGGTCTATGCGGACCTCGGCATCTCCGGCAATTTGCAGGCGGGAACCATCTCGGTCACCTCCAACACGCTCGGGCCGGTGCCTGCTTATGGCAGGCTGACCGTCGCCGGCGGGACGGTGACGACGACGAACGGGCTTGGCGTGTTCGTGGGCAGTTCGGCGACGGTCAGCGCGGCGGGCACGCTGGAGGTGGATGGCGCCAACGGGTTCCTGAGCTATGGGCCGCTGATGGTGGCCTCCGGTTCGCTGACGGTGCTGAACGTAATGCTGACCTATGACGATGTCCGGCTGGAATCGGGGTCCGGCACCATCAGCACGTTGGAGTTGGCCGGGGTCGGCAAGACGCTGGATATCGGGGGGAACTTCCATCTCGGCGCCACCGAGGTGTTTCTCGGCCATGTCGGTGGGGCGATGACGTTCGCGACCGTGCATGACGGGGGGTATATCGGTTCGCTGAACGGCATGATCGTCGGCAACCAGGGGAGCGCCTCGCTGACGGTTGCGAGCGGCGGCTATATCACGCTGAGCAATGGCGGGGTGTTTCCGGCGCTGGGCGTCGGGTCGGGTGGCGGCAGTTCCGGCACGGTGGATATCACCGGAGCGACGTCCTACCTGGTGGTCGAAGGCATCGCCGCGATCGGCAACGCCGGCAACGCCAGCGTGACGGTCGAGGCGGGCGGCCAGTTTCTGGTGACCGGCACGCTGGACGGGGGCAAGGGCTCGAACGGGCACGGGGCGATCACCGTGACCGGCGCGGGGAGCGCCGAGCGGGTGACCGGCGACGCGCTGATCGGCGATGGCGGGCATGAGTCCGATTTGATCGCCGCTGGCGGCTCGGCCAACGTCACGGGTGAGATGAAGATCGGGGCGCAGACCAGCGGCAGCGGGACGCTGGCGCTGACCGGCGGATCGAGCATCCTGAACGCGCATTCCGACGCGGTGGCGGGCTATCAGGGGGCGGGGACGCTGAGCCTGGCCAATGGCGCGTCGCTGTCGGTGGCGGGGATGTTGTCCTTCGGCCTGTTCGCCACCGGCGCGGGCACGGCGACGGTAAGTGATGCGGGCACGCAGATTTCGGCGGCGCAGGGGGTGACGGTCGGCGGCAACGGCACCGGCGTGGTGACGCTGCAGGCCGGGGCGTCGATCGATCTCGGCCAGAGCGGCGCGCTGGTGATTGGCGACGGCCAGACCGGCGCGGGCACGCTGACGGCCAGCGGGGTGGGGTCCAACATCTCCGGCGGCGGGTTGCAGCACATCGTCGGCAATGCCGGTACCGGCGCGCTGGTGCTGAGCAACCAGGCCACGATGGCGTTCATCAATTCCTATCTGCGCATCGGGGCACAGAGTGGCGCGGTGGGAAGTCTCGATGTTTCGGGCGACACGACGGGGCTGACGGCGCTGGACGTGGTGGATGGCGATGCCGGGGCGGGGACGCTCGACGTGGCGAGCCTCGGCAGGGTCACGGTCGGCAACAGCCTGGTGCTGGGCGCCAGTAACGGCGGGTCGGGAAGCCTTGACGTATCCGGCGCGGGGACGCTCTCGGTTGGTGGCGACCTGACCGTGGGTGACGCGGGCGCGGGGACGATGACGGTCAATACCGGTTCGATCAGCGTGTTCGGCGAGCTGACGCTGGGCAATGCGGCGTCGGCGAGCGGGTTCCTCTCGATCCAGAATGAAGGGGCACGGCTGACCGACTTCATCACCGTGGGCAATGGCGGGGCGGGCACGCTGGAGGTGCTGAGCAACACCAAGCTGCGCGGCAATAACGTGGTGATCGGCGCCACGTCCGGCGCGACCGGCTTTGTGACGCTGGACGGTTCGGGGGGGCTCGAGGCGAGCCTGACCGCGGACGCGGTGCTGGCGGTGGGCGGCGGCATCGGCGGGGCGGGCGGCAGCGGGCGGCTGGTGATCAATAGCAACGCGGTTGCCAGTGCGGCCTCGGCGGATATCTGGAGCTCCGGCACGCTGGTGCTGGCCGGCGGGACGCTGACCGGCGGGCCGATCACGGTGCAGGGCGAGGTGACGGGCTTTGGCACGCTGGACGGCGCGCTGGACAATAGCGGCACCATCGGGGCGACCGGCGGGTCGCTGGTGGTGACGGGCGCGCTGACCGCTTCGGGGACGCTGACGGTGACCGCGGGGGCGGTGCTGCGGCTGGAATCCACCTCGGCGGCGAGCCAGACCGTGACGTTCAGCGGCGGCAAGCTCGTGCTGGATTCGCTGGCGGGCAGCCAGGCGGTGATCGCGGGGTTCGGCCGGGGGGACACGATCGATATCGCGGGCGTCGCGGCGGATACCGGCAGCTTTGCCGGGGGCGTGCTGGCGCTGTCCAACTCGGCCGGCGGGGGGGGGCTTGGCGCGCTGTCGGTGGCGGGCGCCTATCAGGACACCAATTTCCACGTCGTCGCGCTGAACCCGGGGACGACGGAAATCACCTTCGCCGCGGCCTGCTTCGCGGCCAGCACCGGGCTGGCGACCGCCGAGGGCCGGGTGGACGTGGCGGCGCTGCGCGAGGGCACGATGATGCGCCTGGCCGGCGGGGGCGAGGCGCCGGCGATATGGATCGGGCATCGCCGGGTGGATTGCGCGCGCCATCCGCGCCCCTGGGACGTCTGGCCGGTGCGGGTGGAGGCGGGGGCGTTCGGGCCGGGGCAGCCGGCGGTGGATCTGGTGTTGAGCCCGGATCACGCGGTGTTCGTGGCGGAGGTGCTGATCCCGATCCGCTATCTCATCAACGGCGCCAGCATTCGCCAGGAGGAGGTGGCGAGCGTGACCTACTATCACGTCGAGCTGCCGGCGCACGGGGTGTTGCTGGCGGAGGGGCTGCCGGTTGAGAGCTACCTCGATACCGGCAACCGGGCGGCATTCGCCAATGGCGGCGTGGTGAGCGCGGTGCCCGATTTTGGGGTGCCAGAGGCCGCGCTGGCGGTGTGGGCGCGGCGTGCGGTGGCGCCGCTGGTGTGCGAGGGGGCGGTGCTGAGCGCGCAGCATGCGGCGCTGCGGGCGCGGGCGGTGGTGCTTGGGTATGCGATCGACAGGTCGCCGGAGCTGCGGGTGACCTGTGGCGGCCGGGAGTTGACGCTGCAGCGCGACGGGCAGCGCGTTCGTGCGCGGCTGCCGGAGGGCGGCGGGGAGGTGCGCATTCAATCGCGCAGTTTTGTGCCGGCGCATGGCGGGTCCGAGTGTGGCGATCATCGACGGGGCGGCGGTCGCGCTCGATGACGCGCGACTGGGCGCGGGGTGGCATGACGCCGAGGCGGGGTGGCGGTGGACCGATGGGGCGGCGGCGGTGCGGGCGTCTTGGGCGATCGCGTTCGATGTGGTGATGACCGGGCGCTATTGGGGGGATGCCTCGGGAGAGGGGCGCCGGCTCAGGGCTTGAGGGGGGTCCTTTTGTGAACAAAAAGAAGCAAAATAACGTTTCCCGACCTCGTTGCCGTTGGCTTGCCTCCCCGGATGCTTGGGAGCGGTACACGGCAAGAGGTTAAACGTTTTTTGCTCCTTTTATTCGAAAAAGGAGCGCTTCCTTCCGCGTGCCTCTCCCCCGCTGGTGGTGGCGGGAGACTATGTCGTGATCGGCGTCCAGGCGCCGTTGGCCGTGCTGGAGGCCACAGCGGCGGTCACGAAGGCGATGCCGCGTAGCCCCTCGTGGACGCCGGGGACGAGCATATGGACGGGGTCCGGCGCCGCGCCGGCGTGGCGGGCGCGGAGTTGGCCGGCGATGTCGCGGTAGAGTTGGGCGAACCCTTCGAGGTAGCCCTCGGGGTGGCCGGCCGGGATGCGGGTGGCGTGCGCCGCCGCGGGGCCGGAGCCGTGGCCACCGCGAGTGAGCAGTTCGGGCCGTTGGCCGAGGCGGGCGAAATGGAGCTGGTTGGGGTGTTCCTGGCGCCAGGAGAGGCCAGCTTTCTCGCCGTAGACCCGCAGCGTCAGGCCGTTCTCATTGCCCGGCGCGACCTGGCTGGCCCATAGCGCGCCGCGGGCGCCGCCCTGGTAGCGCAGCAGCATCTGCGCGTTGTCATCTACCCGCCGGCCGGCGACGAAGCTGGAGAGTTCCGCAGCCAGCGCGGTGCAGTCGAGCCCGGTGACGAATTCGGCGAGGTTGAAGGCGTGGGTGCCGATGTCGCCGATCGCCCCGCCGGCGCCGCTGCGTGCCGGGTCGGTGCGCCAGTCCGCCTGCTTCTGGCCGGTGGATTCGAGGTCGGTGGAGAGCCAATCCTGCGCGTATTCGGCCTGTACGCTGCGAATGGCGCCGAGTTCGCCGGCGGCGATCATCTCGCGGGCCTGGCGGATCATCGGGTAGCCCGTGTAGTTGTAGGTGACCGCGAACAACCGCCCGCTCGCTGCCACGCGGGAGGCCAGATCGCGCGCCTCCTCCATCGTGCGGCACAGCGGCTTGTCGGAAATCACGTCGATCCCGGCATCGAGAAACGCCGCCGCGACGGGATGGTGCATGTGGTTGGGGGTGACGATCGCCACCGCGTCGATGCGGTCCTCCCGGTTTGCCTCGGCCGCCGCCATCTCCGCGAAACTGCCATAGCTGCGGGCGGGATCAAGCCGCAGCATCGCCCCACTGTGGCGGGCACGCTCGGGCTCCGACGACAAGGCACCCGCCACCAATTCCCACTCGTCATCCAGCCTTGCAGCGATGCGATGCACGGCGCCGATGAAAGCCCCCTCACCCCCGCCGACCATCCCAAGCCGCAACCGCCGCGCGGTGCCGCCGTCGTTGACTGCGCCTATAGTCATTTTTGATTCCCTGATTCAAGGAAGTCTTCTTTTTCTGAAGAAAAAGAAGCAAAAAGACTTTTATCCGTTTGGGCCTGCGAGTTGCCGGCAAGGGAGGTGCGCGAAGCTATAAAATATTGGCTTCGCCTGCCCTCTCGCCGAATGGCCTTACAGCCAACGGATAAAAGTTTTTTGGTTCTTTTTTTCAAAAAAGAACACGCTTCCTTCCTTACGTAAGCCCCAACATCCGCCGATTAGCCGCCTCATCCGTCCCCGCAGCCGCGAAATCATCGAACGCCTTGTCGGTGACGGGGATGATATGCGCGGCGATGAATTCGGCGCCTTCGCGGGCGCCGGCTTCGGGCGATTTCAGACAGCATTCCCACTCCAGCACCGCCCAGCCGTCGTAGCCGTACTGGGCGAGCTTGGAGAAGATTGGCGCGAACTGCACCTGCCCGTCGCCCAGCGAGCGGAAGCGGCCGGCGCGGTCGGTCCAGGACTGGAAGCCGCCATAGACACCTTGCTTGCCGGTCGGGTTGAACTCGGCGTCCTTGGCGTGGAAGGCGCCGATGCGCTGGTGATAGATGTCGATGAAGGCGAGGTAGTCGAGCTGTTGCAGCACGAAATGGCTGGGGTCGTAGAGGATGCGGGCGCGGGGGTGGTTGCCGACGCGCTCCAGGAACATCTCGTAGCTGATGCCGTCGTGCAGGTCCTCGCCCGGGTGGATTTCGTAGCAGACGTCCACGCCATGGCTGTCGAAGGCGTTGAGGATCGGCAGCCAGCGCTTGGCCAGCTCGTCGAACGCGGTCTCGATCAGCCCGGCCGGGCGCTGTGGCCAGGGGTAGACGTAGGGCCAGGCCAGCGCGCCGGAGAAACTGGCATGGGCCTTGAGGCCAAGGCGCTCCGAGGCGCGAGCGGCGGAGAGCAGCTGGTTGACCGCCCATTCCTGCCGCGCCGCCGGCTTGCCGCGCACGCTCTCGGGGGCGAACCCGTCGAACGCGGCGTCATAGGCCGGATGCACCGCGACGAGCTGGCCCTGGAGATGGGTGGACAGCTCGGTCACCTCGAGATCGAATTCGGCGAGCGTGCCCTTGATCTCGTCGCAGTAGGTCTGGCTTTCCGCGGCCTTGGCGAGGTCGAACAGCCTGCCGTCCCAGGAGGGGATCTGGATGCCGGTATAGCCGAGATCGGCCGCCCATTCCGCCATGCCGGCCAGGGTGTTGAAGGGCGCCTCGTCGCCGGCGAACTGGGCGAGGAAAATGCCGGGGCCCTTGACCATGCCCTTGCTCATGCGAGGAAGACCTCCTCGCCCGCGCCCTGCGGCACCGGCGCCGGCCGCTCGCAGGTGGTGGTGAGATCGACCCAGCGCTTCTCGGCGCCGGCAGTGCCCACGGCCTCCAGCACTTCCAGCACATGGGTGGTCAGCTCGCCCGAGGCGCGATGCGGCCGACCTTGCTGGATGGCGGCTGCCATGTCGAGCAGGCCGATGATGCGGTAATCCGCCACTTCGCGGCCGTCGCGCATGGTGCGGTTGGGGGTGTGGAAGGGGTGGGCGGAGATGTCGACCGGGGTCCAGTCACCGCCCTTGTCGGAAATCTCAATTGTGCCGCCGAAGAAGTTGGGATCGGGCACGATCAGCGAGCCGTCGACGCCGTAGAGCTCGAAGGGGAGGCGCTTGTTCTTCCACACGTCCCACGAGGCCGCCAGCGTGATGGTGGCGCCGGAGACGAATTCGAGCAGCGCGGTGGCGGTGGTCTCGATATCCACATCGATGGTCTCGCCCGCGCGCGGCTGGCTGGTGATGGTGCGCACGGGGTTGCCGATGCAGGTGGTGGCGGCCACGCGGGCGACCGGGCCGAGCAGCTGCACCAGGTCCGTCACGTAGTACGGCCCCATGTCGAGGATCGGTCCGCCGCCCTTCATAAAGTAGAAATTGGGGTTGGGGTGCCAATGCTCCATGCCGTGGCTGAGCACGGTGGCGGAACCGGAGATCACCTTGCCGATGCGCCCGGAATCGATGATGCGGCGGCACGCCTGGTGGCCGGCGCCGAGGAAGGTGTCGGGCGCGCCGCCGACGCGCACCCCGGCCTTGGCGGCCTGGGCGAGCAGGGCCTGGGCCTCGCCGAAGGAGGCGCAAAGCGGCTTCTCGGCATAGGCGTGCTTACCCGCGGCGACGATGGCGCGGTTCACCTCGGCATGCGCCAGGGGGATGGTGAGGTTCAGCACGATGGAGATTTCGGGGTCGGCCAGCAGCCCGTCCACCGTGTCCGAACCGACGCCGAAGGCCTCGGCCTTGGCCTTGGCCGCTTCGGGCCGGATGTCGGCGACCGACTTGATGTTGATGATGCGCGACGGCGCGGCGGCCGGCCTGCCCTCATTGGCGGGAACGCCGAGGGCGCCACGCAAATAGGAGTCACAGATGACGCCAGTGCCGATGATGCCGATATTGATGGGTTGCATGGTGGTTCAGCCCGTGATGGAGCGAAGATAATTCAGCGAGTTGCGCGCGGTAGCGCCGGGGTCGGCCGGCTTGTCGTGCTCGACGACCATATGCCGGGCGCCGGCGGCGATGCAGGCGGCCCAGAGGTCCTTCCAGTCCAGCACGCCGGCGCCGACATCGGCCCAGCCGTCCTGATCGACATTCTGCCCGGCGGGCGCGATGTCTTTCACATGGGCGGCGGTGACGATCGGCTGGTAGCGGGTCATCCAGGCCTTGGGGTCAACCCCGCCGCGGACGAGCCAGGCCACATCCACCTGCCAGGCGAGCCCACTGCTGCCGGCGGCCTCGAACAGGAGTTCGAGCGCGGTCTTGTCGCCGGCCTTCTTGTCCATCTCCCAGTGGTGGTTGTGGTAGCCGAGCTTGATGCCGGACTTGGCGAAGCGCTCGGTGAGGTCGCCGAGTTCCTTGCCCACCGCGATCCAGCCGGCGGCGTCCATCTGGCGCATGTCGGGCGGCACGGCCGGCATGTAGAGGTCGGTGAAACCGAAGGTCTTGCAAGCCTCGATGATGGCGTCGGGCTTGTCGCGCAGCGCCATCAGCCCGACATGGCTCGACGTCATCTTCATCCCGCGCGCGGAGACTTTGCGGGCGACGACGGCAGCATCATCAAGGTGCGAGCCGATGCCCTCGACGTTCTTGTAGCCGGCGGCGGCCACGGTATCGAGGATGAGGTCGACGTCGCCGAGATTGCGCAACGTGTAGAGCTGGATCGAAATGAGGTCGGTCATCGCAAGGTCCTTGGGGTCTAAAGGCGTCGTTCGGTGGTGGCGTCGAACAGCGAGGCAAGGCGGAGGTCGAGCGCGAGGTCGACATTCCCCGCCACCCCACGCGCGCGCTGCGGGGCGAGGCGGACGGAGACGCGATGGCTGCCCATGGCGAACCAGCCGAGCGTATCGGCCCCCATCGGCTCCATGAACTGCGCCTCCGCGGCAACGCTTTCGCCCGGCGCGCCGTCGGCGGCGAGGCCGATATGCTCGGGCCGCACGCCGAGGACCACTTTGGTGCCGTCGGCGACAGGGCCGCGCAGGTCGAGCGATCCGGCGGGAATGCGGATGCCGTCGATCTCGATGGCGCCGCCGCGATACGTGCCGGGGAGGAAGTTCATCGCCGGCGCACCGACGAAGCCGGCGACGAACAGCGTCTCGGGCCGCTCGTACAACTCATCCGGCGCGGCATATTGCTCGATCCGCCCGCCCTTCATCACCGCGATGCGGGTCGCCAGCGTCATCGCCTCGATCTGATCGTGGGTGACGTAGACGATGGTGAGGCCGAGCTCCTTGTGCAGCTTCTTGATCTCGACGCGCATCTCCGTGCGCAGCTTGGCATCGAGGTTGGAGAGCGGTTCGTCGAACAGGAACAGCTTGGCCTTCTGCACCAGCGCCCGACCGATCGCCACGCGCTGGCGCTGGCCGCCCGACATCTGACCGGGCTTGCGATCGAGCAGCGGGGTGATCTGCAACAGGTCGGCCGCCCAGGCGACGCGGCTCTCGATCTCCGCCCGCGGGCTGCCCTTCACCTTGAGGCCGAAGGAGAGGTTCCCTCGCACCGTCATCGTCGGGTAGAGCGCGTAGGACTGGAACACCATGGCGATGCCGCGCTGCGCCGGCTCAAGGTCCGTCACGTCCTGCCCGGCGATCTCGATGGTGCCGCCGTCGATGTCGTCGAGCCCGGCAATGGCGTTCAGCAGCGTGGA
>CAIYPH010000704.1 GCA_903928045.1 uncultured Rhodospirillales bacterium | reverse complement strand
CGGTTATGGTTCATCCAAGATGTCCGGATGGGCCGGGCATATGGGAAATGTCGGTTTAAACCCCGTCCAGCCCGCGATAGGCCGCGAGGATATCGCGATCGCTGACCGGCGTCTCGCGTCGGCGCCCGAACAGGAACGTCCCGCCGGCGGAATCCATCGCCCCCTCCTTGCGGTACAGCAGCAGATCGAGAAACCGCAGCGGGAAGGTGACGAGATACCCGAGCAGGCGCAGATATTTGCGCACCGCCAAATTGTCGGTGAAGCTCAGCAGGAAATAGCGCAGCGCCCACGACAGCGACGCCGCCGGACCATGCGTGAGCCCGGTCTCCTCGACTTCAAACATGCGGAACAGCCGCCGGTGGCCCATCTGGCTGAACCGCGTGAAATCATACCGCCCCATGTGCACGGGCTGCAGGAACGGGATCATCGAGAACACCGCGCCGCCCGGCCGCAACACCCGATGGAACTCCGCCACGCAGCGCGCCGGATCAACCACGTGCTCCAGCACCGCGATCGCCATCACCAGGTCGAAACTGCCATCCTCGAACGGCAGATCATGCGCGTCGCAGATATACTGCGCGAGCGGGCCGAACGCCACGTCGGTATAAACGATCGTCACCCCCGGCGGCGCCTCGTAGCGCTTGTCGCCGCAGCCCACCACCAGGATGCGCGCCGCCGGATTGGCCACCACCGCACGCCGGATCACGTCCGGCTCGCGCAGAAACGCCAGCGGCGGCTCGTACATCACCAGGAACCGGGTGAACCGCCGATAGAGCCCGCGCAAGCTCGCCGGATGCACCGTCGCGCCCTCCGCCTCCGCCGCGGGCGGCCCCTTCAGGAAATCGCCCACCGAGAGAACGCTGGCCTCATCGCGGATCAGGATCGGCACCCCGCCGACCACCGGAAAGCGCCGCCCGCACCCCTCCCCCGCGCACACCAGGTCACCACCATCGGGCGCGAGGCGCTGCTTGCGCTCACACGGACAGGCCAGTCGATCCAACATCCCATTTCCCCGAATTGGCCGGTATCGATAACACCACCCTTACGCCCTCGCAATCTCGCGCGACGCGCCCGGGGAAATCCCGCTGCAACCCACAGCCCAGCAACCCAGATCGCACGACCGCAAGGGCTTTCCATCGGCGCTGCCCGGCCCCACATTCCCCCCAACAGGCCGGGCCATCCCCGCGCCGCCAGCAAGGAGCGTGACGATGACCGACGCCTACACCCCCCCGAAAGTCTGGACCTGGGAACAACCGGCCACCCCCGGCGATTCCGCCATCTCCTTCAACCGCCCCATCGCCGGCGCCACGCATGATGCCGAGCTGCCGATCGGCAAGCACCCCTTCCAGCTCTATTCGCTCGGCACGCCCAACGGCCAGAAGGTCACCATCATGTTCGAGGAGCTCCTCGCCCTCGGCCACACCGGCGCCGAATACGACGCCTGGCTCATCCGCATCGGCAAGGGCGAGCAGTTCGGCAGCGGCTTCGTCGCCGTCAACCCGAACTCCAAAATCCCCGCCCTCATGGACCGCTCCGGCCCCACCCCCATCCGCATCTTCGAGAGCGGCGCCATGCTGGTCTATCTCGCCGAGAAATTCGGCGAATTCCTCCCCACCGACCACACCCGCGCCGAAGTGCTGTCCTGGCTGTTCTGGCAAATGGGCAGCGCCCCCTATCTCGGCGGCGGCTT
>CAIYPH010000703.1 GCA_903928045.1 uncultured Rhodospirillales bacterium | reverse complement strand
GGCTCGGTAATCCCTTCGGCCCGCGCGGCGCGCGGCAACCCGATCTGGCAACCGATTGGAGAGAAAGCATAATGGACGCAGCACGCCTTGCCCGGCTGGAATATGCCGCCGATCGCATCGAAATCAGTGATTGCCTGACCCGCTTTTCGCGCGGCATGGACCGGTTTGATCGCGATTGCTTCCTTTCAGCCTTCTGGCCTGACGCCGAAATGGCCGCCGGGCCTTACGTGGGCACCGTGCAGGGCTGCTGGGACTGGGCCGTGCCGATGCATGAGGCGGGACAGATTGTCACCCACCACAGCCTGCTCAACCAGACGGTCGATATCGACGGCGATGTGGCGCACTCGGAATGCTATTACATCTTCGTCGGGCGCAACCGTGATGAATCGATGTGGATGGCCGGCGGGCGCTATATTGACCGGCTGGAACGCCGAAACGGTGAGTGGAAGATCGCGCTGCGCACCAACATCATCGAATGGGGCTGCCTGCCGCCGCCGATGCCGATCCCCTTTGGCGACGTGCCAGGGATCGAGAAGAACGGCGTCACCAGCCGCAACAAAAAAGACCCGAGCTATCGCCGCCCGCTGGTCAACCTGCGCGATCCGTTTACGCCCACATATTGAGCGCCTAGAAGCGGGCCATGGCCTCGCAGCAAGACACACTCGAATTCCTCAACCACGCCGCCGCGCGGGGTGAGCGCACGGCGCTGATCGCGATGACCGGCGTTGAGGGCGGCGCAGCGCGCGGGATCGGCACGCTGATGGGAGTGAGCGAGAGCGGCGCATGGATCGGCTCGCTATCAGGCGGCTGTGTCGAGGCGGCGCTGGTCGGTGAGGCGCAGCGGGTGATCGCGCACGGCAAGGCAGAGATGCTGCGGCTCGGTGCCGGATCTCCGCTGATCGACATTCGCCTGCCCTGCGGATCGGGGATCGACCTGCTGATCGTGCCCGATCCCGATGGCGCGATGATTGCGGACGCCTGCAAGGCGCTGGGCGGGCGCAAGCCGGTGACACTCACCCTTGAGCGCCCCGGCGAACCCTTCGTGCTCACCATCCCCCCACGCCTGCGGCTGATCATTGCCGGACACGGCGAGGAAGTCCCCGCCCTCGCCAATCTCGCGCGCACCTGGGGGACCGAGGTTCTGGTGCTGACCCCAGACGAGCGCACCGCCGCCGCATCGGGCGGAGAGGCCGTGCTGCTCAAGACCCCCGCAGCCCACCCTGCGCTGGCGCTCGATCGCTGGTCGGCGCTGGTCATGCTGTTTCACGATCACGACTGGGAAGTGCCGCTGCTCGCACAGGCGCTGGAGCAGCAGCCGCTATTCATCGGCGCAATGGGCAGCCGCACCACTCATGCCCGGCGTCTGGCGATGCTGGCGGAGGCTGGTGTCAGCACCGAAGCCGCAGCACAGATAAAGGGCCCGGTCGGCCTGATCCCCGCCGCCCGCGATCCACAGACGATGGCGCTGTCGGTGCTCGCCGAGGTGGTGGCGGCTTATAACGACACTGATTTTGCCTCGAGATTTGGCTCAGGGTGAGGCGGAAGCGAAGCTGACCATCGGT
>CAIYPH010000702.1 GCA_903928045.1 uncultured Rhodospirillales bacterium | reverse complement strand
GCGGTCGAGATCGATGCCGGTATCGATGCCCATTTCGGCGCAGAGCAGGGCCAGCTCCTCGGTGCAGATATTCCCCGCCGCCCCTTTTTGGCCGGCGAAGGGGCAGCCGCCGAGGCCGCCGACCGTGCTGTCGAACTGCGCCACGCCCATGCGCATGGCGGCGGCGGCGTTGGCGACGGCGAGGCCGCGGGTGTCGTGCAGATGGAGCGCGATGGTTTGTTCGGGCCAGCGGGCGCAGACTTCGCCGATGACGCGTTCGATGCGGTGGGGGGCGGCCCAGCCCATGGTATCGGCCATGGAGATGGTGGTGATTTTGGTGTCATGCTCGGCGGCGATCGCCATGCCGTCGGCGATGGTGCTGATGACCTGGGCGGGGGTGATGTCGCCCTGGTAGTTGCAGCCGAAGGCGGCCATGACCATGACGCGGCTGACCGGGACGCCCTTTTCCAAATGCAGCGCGGTCTGCTTGCGCATGGCCGCGAGGTTTTCCTCATGGCTGCGGTTGAGGTTCTTGCGGGTGAAGCCCTCGGAGGCGGTGAGGGAGATGGAGCCGGTGAGGGTGAGCTTGTCCTTGAAGGCGAGGGCGCGTTCGAGGCCGTTCGAGTTGAACCAGAGGCCGGTGTAGTGGACGCCGGGTTTGGCGGTGAAGCCCTCGACAGTGGCTTCGGCATCGGCCCAGCCGGGGACGAGGCGGGTGTTGACGAAGGAGCAGACCTGGATGTGATGCAGGCCGGTTTCGGCGAGCGCCTCGATGAGCTGGATTTTGGCCGAGGTGGGGATGGGGCCGGGCTCGATCTGGAAGCCTTCGCGCGGGCCTTCCTCGTGGATTTCGACGAATTTGGGGTAGTCGCTCATGGTGGGGCTCCAGCCTGGTCAGCAGGCGGGAAGTTTCGCACCATCTGGTAAGTGTGGCAACGATGCAGAGTTTTTGGGAGGAAGGGGTTATTTTTTGAAAAAAAGAACCAAAAAACTTTTATCCGATTTGGTTCGGAGTTACCTGGGGAATTGGAATTTAGTTACGATAACGGAACAAAATGGACGTGATTGAGGGTGGGCGCCAAAGTCCATTTTTTGACGGGCTGAGGGTGTGGCTGGCCGTGACGGGGGGCGGAGGGGCGCGCGATGCGCGACGGGATAGGATGGACGGCCGGCCGCCCGGCCCGGTGCGGGAGGCGGCGCGCGGGGGCTGTGGCGCGCGTGCGGGGCGTGGATCGAGAGGAGCGGGGAGAGTTGGTACGGGCGCGGGGTTTTGCGCGGACCGGCGACGCGATGGGGGCGGGCGGGAGTTCGGGCGTGGGGATCTCGCCGGCGGCCAGGCGCTCCAGCAAGTCGGCGAACTGGGCCATGGTGGTGTTGATGTAGCGCCAGGCCTCGGCCTCAAGCTGCCGCCGCGCGCTGCCGGGCAGAATCCGGGCGAGCAGCGTCGCGAACCACAGCGCCAGGGCGCTGAGGCTGCGCGCCATTTCGGCGACGCGCAGGACGGGGGAGGGGGCGGGGCTGCTCATGACAATTGTTTGCCATGGTAACGCTCAAATGTCAAGGACAAAAGGCGTTAATAAGAGAAAAAAAACTGAACAAGACGATATCGTAGCGCAGACAGCCTCTTGGAGTGGATAAAAGTTCGCTCTTATTGTGTTGCTTGTTGATACGGTCCCAATCCGGCAGCTGCCATGATCCATAGGTTGGGTGCGGGCGCTTTCGGGAGGGCTTCGATGGTTCTACGCCAGCCGAGGTAATTTGGCAGATTGGCTGTTGCGACG
>CAIYPH010000701.1 GCA_903928045.1 uncultured Rhodospirillales bacterium | reverse complement strand
GGCGCAGATCATCAACCTGCTGTCGGACCTGCAGGACGAGCTTGGCCTGGCCCTGCTGTTCATCAGCCATGACCTCGCGATTGTCGAACATCTCACCCATCGCGTGGCGGTGATGTATCTCGGTAAGATCGTCGAGGTGGCCGACCGCCGCACCCTCTTCGCCACCCCCCACCACCCCTACACCCGCGCCCTGCTCTCCGCCGTGCCGGTGCCGGACCCCACCGCGAAACGCAGCCGCATCATCCTCCGCGGCGACGTGCCGAGCCCGATCAACCCACCCTCCGGCTGCCGCTTCCACACACGCTGCCCCTTCGTGCACGACCGCTGCCGCACGGAAGAACCCATGCTCCGCAAAGTCGCCACCGGCGGCATGTCCGCCTGCCACCTCGACGTGGTGCCGGAGACCGTGCCGACGGCGGCCTGACGGCGGGAAGGGAAGGCGAGGGGGCGGTGCCCCTCGCCCCCCGCCAGGGGCCGAGCCCCTGGACCTCTCTCTTTCAGGGTCCTCTTAAACGGATGGGGTCTGGGGGATCATCCCCCAGCGGGGTCCAGGGGCAGAGCCCCTGGCCGTCCTTACCTCTCCGTCAAGCCGACACCCCGAGACGGCCGGCGGTTTCTTGGATGTATTGCCAGGCGACGCGGCCGGAGCGGGCGCCGCGGGTGATGCTCCATTCCACGGCGCCGGCGTGCAGGTCTTCGCGGCTGATGGGCAGGTTGAGGGCGTCGGCGTAGCCATCGATCATGGCGAAGAACGTGTCCTGGTCGCAGGGGTGGAAGCCGATCCACAGGCCGAAGCGGTCGGAGAGAGAGACCTTCTCCTCGATCGCCTCGTTGGCGTGAATGGCGGTGGAGCGCTCATTCTCGATCATGTCGCGCGGCATGAGATGGCGGCGGTTGGAGGTGGCGTAGAACAGCACATTGGCGGGGCGGCCCTCGATGCCGCCATCGAGCACGGATTTGAGGGCCTTGTAGTCGGCGTCCTCACGCTCGAAGGAAAGGTCGTCGCAGAAGATGAGGCAGCGGCGGGTTTCGCCGCGCAGCAGGCGGAGCAGCTCCGGCAGGGTGGCGATATCTTCGCGGTGGATTTCGATCAGCGCCAGGCTGCCGGGGTGGGCGGCGTTGCAGGCGGCGTGGGCGGCTTTCACGAGCGAGGATTTCCCCATCCCGCGGGCCCCCCACAGCATGGTGTTGTTGGCGGGGAAGCCGCGGGCGAAGCGCATTGTGTTGTCGAGCAGGATGGATTTGGCGCGATCGATGCCCAGCAGCAGGTCTATCCCCACCCGCGACACGGCCGCGACCGGGAGGAGCATGGCCGGCGAGGGCTGCCAGACAAAGGCATCGGCGGCTGTGAGTTCCACCTTGGCGGCCGGCGGGGGCGCCATGCGCTCCAGCGCCTCGGCGATTCGGGTGACGAGGGCGATCAGGTCGTTGGTCATCGGGCGGGTTTCTCGGGGTTGAGGGCGGTAATCGCTTGACGCGAGGGTGGCGGAAACTATGGTCCCGCCGAACTCACCGCAACCTCTATCACCGCAACCTCGGAAACCATAAATGCTCATTTCACCCGCCTACGCGCAGGACATGGCCGGCCTCATGGGCGGCGCCGGGCAGTTTCTGCCGCTCGTCCTCATCTTCGCCGTGTTCTACTTCCTCCTGATCCGCCCGCAGCAGCAGCGGCAGAAAGAGATGAAGAAGATGCTGTCCGAGCTGAAGCGCGGCGACAAGGTGATCACCGGCGGCGGCATTCTCGGCGCGGTGACCAAGGTGAAGGACAACGAGATCGAGGTCGAGATCGCCGAGAACACCCGCGTGACGGTGCTGCGCGATACCATCACCGCGGTGGTCAACCCCAAGCCCGCCAACGACAGCAAGCCCGCCAAGGCCTGAACCCGAGGGGCGTTGCAGAGCGCGGCGGGGCGAGGCAGTCTCGTCCCGCACTGCACTGGACCCGCCCCGATGCGCCACGCCCAAGCCCGCACGATCGACCCTGATTTGATCCCGGTGATCGATATTGGCCGCCTCGCGGAAGGCAGCAAGGACGGGATCGCGGCGGTCGCGGCGGAGATGCTGGCAGCGGCGCATGCCACTGGCTTCTTCTATGTGCGCAATCACGGCATCGCGCCGTCGCTGATCGAGGCGGTGTTCGCCCAGTCCGCCGAATTCTTCCACGCCGATTTCGCGGCGAAATCCACCGTCACCGTCAATCCCTGGCATCGCGGCTTCATCCGCACCGGGGAGGCCAAGATGTACAAGGGCAGCCGGCCGGACCTCAAGGAAAGCTACATCTGGGGGCTCGACACCGCGACCGGCCGCGCCGATCCGGACGCGTTCGGCACCCCACCCAACCAGTGGCCGGCGTTCCAGCCCGCGATGCGCGCGACGCTGACGCAGTATTTCACCCAGGCCAACCAGG
>CAIYPH010000700.1 GCA_903928045.1 uncultured Rhodospirillales bacterium | reverse complement strand
TCTGGCTGGTGGTGGGCGCCATCACCGAGCGCAACTACCCGCTGATCCAGGCGGCGATCCTGCTGGCCACCGTGGTGTTCGTGGTGGTGAATTTCCTGGTGGACGTGCTGTATCTCGCCATCGACCCGCGGGCCCGCGGATGAAATCGCGCAACCCGATATTGTGGATCGGCCTGGTACTGGTGATCGCCCAGGCGATCGGCGCGGCCGGCGCGCCATGGCTCACCCCCTATGAGCCGAACGGGCAGGACATCCTCGCCCGCATGCAGGGGCCATCTTTCGCCCATTGGCTCGGCACCGATAATTTCGGGCGGGACGTGCTGAGCCGGGCGCTCTACGGCTACCGCACGCTGTTCGCCATCTCCTCCGTCTCCGTGCTCGGCGCGCTGGCGCTCGGCGGCGGTATCGGCGTGCTGGCGGCCTGGCGCGGCGGCTGGTTCGATGATGTGGCGATGCGGCTGATGGATGTGTTGTTCGCCTTCCCGCTGATCCTGCTGGCGATCGGCATCATCGCCATCCTCGGCCCCGGTGCGCTCGGCACCGCGATCGCCATCGCCGTGGTCTACACGCCGATTTTCGCCCGCATCCTGCGCGGGCCGACCCTGTTGTTGAAGGACGCCGAATACGTCATCGCCGCCCGCTCCATCGGCGCGACGGATTGGCGGATCATGCGCGATCATCTGCTGCCTAACCTCACCCCGGTGATCCTGGTGCAGACCAGCCTGTCACTCTCCACCGCCATCCTGGTGGAGGCCAGCCTCTCCTTCCTCGGCCTCGGCACCCAGCCGCCGACCGCGTCGCTGGGGCGGATGCTGGCGGAAAGCCGCAGCTTCCTGGCCCTCACCCCCTGGCCGGCCGTGTTCTCGGGCATCGCCATCCTGCTGGCTGCCCTCGGGTTCAACCTTCTGGGCGACGGCTTGCAGGACAAGCTCGACCCCCGCTTGCGGAGCCGGCAATGAGCCTGATGCTCGATGAAATCGGCGAGGCCTCCGCCGCCGTTACCTGCGTGCTCGCCAATATCCCGGCGATTGCGGCGGTGGCGGCCCGCATCAAGGCACTCGCGCCCCGCTTTGTGGTGGTGGCGGCGCGCGGATCTTCGTCCCATGCCGGCACCTATTTGCGCAGCCTGATCGGGCGCGACCTTGGGCTGGCGGCGGCCGCCTCCATGCCCTCGCTCGCCTCGGTCTACCAGCGCCCGCAGCATCTCGACGGCGCGCTGTTCATCACCATCTCGCAATCCGGCCGCTCGCCGGACCTCATCGCCACCGCCGAACAGGCCCGCGCCGGCGGGGCGCTGACGCTGGCGATCGTCAACGACGCCACATCGCCGCTCGCCGCCGCTTGCGAATTGGTGCTGGACATCAAGGCCGGGCCGGAACGCAGCGTGGCCGCCACCAAAACGGTGATTGCGACGCTGGCCACGGGGCTCGCTTTGCTGCGGCTCTGGGCCGGATTGCCGGTCGGGATGGACGCCCTGCCCGCCCGGCTCGCCGAAGCCCCAGATTGGCCGGCGCTCACAGAGAGCCTGACAAACCACGCCAATATCTTCGTCATCGGCCGCGGCCCCGGCCTCGGCATTGCTAAGGAAATCGCGCTCAAGCTCGCCGAGACCTGCGGCGTCGCGGCCATCGCTCACAGCGCCGCTGAACTCGCGCACGGTCCGATGGCACTCGCCGGCCAAGGTTTCCCGCTTCTGGCCCTGATGCAGGGCGACGCGACAAGGGCACACACCGAAGCCCTCCTGCCCTCCCTGCTAGCGCGCGGCACTCAGGTGCTTGCAGCCGGCAGCCCGTGCCCCGGCGGGACCGTCCTGCCGACCCTGACGACCGCAGACGCGGATACCGACCTATTACTCATGCTTATCAGCGCTTATCGCGCCATCGAGGCCGCCGCCCATGCTCGCGGCCGCGACCCGGACCATCCCCCGGCCCTCCAGAAGGTGACACGAACAACCTGATGCGGCGGCCTCAGGTTCGGCCGTAGCTGTCCTGCAGGCGCTCGATGTCATCCTCGTCGAGGACGTCGCCCATTTGCACCTCGATGAAGACCACGTCCTGCTCACCGGGATTGGCGATCCTGTGCACCTGGCCGCACGCGATCTCAATGCTCTCGCCTGCCTTTGCGGTGAAGACCGCATCGCCCAGCGTTACCTCGGCCACTCCCGCGACGATGGTCCAGCTCTCGGCGCGATGGCGGTGGCGTTGCAGCGACAGCACGCCGGCGGGTGCCACCCGGATCCGCTTCACGGCGAATCTAGGGCCGGCATCCAGCACCGTCCACTCGCCCCAGGGACGCCGGTCGCTGGCCCCCACCTTGTAGCTATTGCCCATCGCATCCCCCGTATTTGACGTCCAAATCGATTTGGATTACCGAGCACAGCATAAGAAAACGTTTGGGATCGTCCAGCCCCCGTGTCGCTCGCCCGCATCGCCCGCGCCCTCGGTATCTCCGTCACCACCGTCTCCCGCGCCCTCGCGGGCTACGACGACGTGGCGCCGGCCACCCGCGCTCTGGTGATCGCCGAGGCCGACCGCATCGCTTATCGCCCCAACGAGGCCGCCCGCCGCCTGCGCCGCGGCCGCGCCGAGGCCATCGGCGTGGTGCTGCCCTCCGGCCCCGGCCAGTTCGACGATCCGTTCTTCCTGCGCATGCTCTCCGCCATTGGCCCGGCGCTGGAGGCAGAGAAGCTCGATCTGCTGGTCACCACCGCCCGCCCCGGCGCCGACGCGCTGCGCGCCTATCGCCACCTCGTGGAGAACCGCAAGGTCGACGGCATCATCCTCGCCCGCACCCGGCGCCAGGATGAGCGCATCTCCTACCTGCTCGATCGCGATTTCCCCTTCGTCGCCCATGGCCGCTCGCTCGAGTCGCGCCCATTCGCCTATGTCGATATCGACGGCGAGGCCGCCTGCCGCGCTGCGACCGAGCGCCTTCTCAGCTTCGGCCACACGAGAATCGCGCTCATCAACGCCCTGCCGCTCTACATGTTCGCCCATCACCGCAAGGCCGGCTGGCTGGCAGCACTCGGCACGCCTGGCCCGCTGCGCGAGGTGGAGCCCACTGAGGAAAACGGCTTCCGCGCCATGCAGGATTTGCTGGCCACCGAACACCCGCATGAACGCCCCACCGCCGTGCTCTGCGCCACGGACCGTATCGCGGTCGGCGCCATGCACGCGCTGGCCCATGCCGGGCTGCGCGCCGGGCGCGACGTCGCGTTGATCGGCTATGACGACCTGCCGCTCGCCACCTATACCGACCCGCCGCTCACCACCATCGCCCAGCCCATCGAGCGCGCGGCGCGGCGCATGGTCGAGATGCTGCTCGCCCGCATCGGCGGCGCGCCCGCCGAGGGGATGCAGGAAATCTGGCCCGCCCGCCTCATCGCCCGCCAATCCGACGGCCCGCCCGCCGGGAACCACACGCCAAGAAACCGCCAGGGAGACTCCCGCCATGAACCGACGCTCCACCCTTAGACTCGGTGCGGCACTGCTCGCCGCCGCGCTCGCAGGCCCCCCCCTTGTCAGCAGCGCCCTCGCGGCCGACCTGATCTTCTCCTCCGGCGCCCTCGGCCCGGTGCAGGAGGCGCAGAAGATGCGCACCGTTATCCTCAAGGACTACAAGGGCAAGGTGACCTTCCTGCCCGACGAGCCGCCGGCGCTGCTGACGCGCCTCAAGGCGGAACTGCAAGGCGGCGCTCGCGTCACCAGCCTGATCGGCGGCAATGACGGCGACCTCGCAGTGCTCGCCGCCGGCGGCGTGCTGGCCCCGGTGGATGACGTGGCGGCCTCGCTCGCCAGCCGCGGTTTCGCGCCGGACCTGCTGGCCATGGGCAAGCTCGGCACCGACAAGCAGATGTACATCCCGTGGATGCAGGCGACCTATTTCATGGTCGCCAACAAGAAGGCCCTGCCCTACCTCCCCGCCGGCGCCGACATCAACGCGCTCACCTTCGAGCAGCTGCGCGCATGGGGCGAAGCGGCACAGAAGGCCACCGGCAAGCGCGTCGTCGGCTTCCCCGCCGGGCCGAACGGGCTGATGCACCGCTTCTTCCAGGGCTTCCTCCTCCCCTCCTACACCGGCGGCGTGGTCACAACCTTCAAGTCCCCCGAGGCCGAGAAGGCCTGGACCGAGTTCGCCGCCCTTTGGAAGACCGTCACGCCGAACTCTACCTCCATCAACTTCATGCAGGAGAGCCTGCTCAGCGAGGATGTGTGGATCGGCTTCGACCACGTCGCCCGGCTGCTCAACGCGCTTGAGCAGAAGCCCAATGATTTCGTCGCCTTCCCCGCCCCCTCCGGCCCCAAGGGCCGCGGCTGGATGCCCGTGGTGGTCGGCCTCGGCATCATGAAGGACGCGCCCGACGTCGCCGGCGCGAAGGACCTGATCTCCTACCTCACCACCGACTCCACCCAGCTCATCACCGCCCGCGAGGTCGGCTTCTTCCCCACCGTGCGCGCCACCCTCCCGCCCGACCTCTCGCCCGGCCTGAAAATGGCGGTCTCCGCCATCCAGGGCACCGGCCAGGCCAAGGACAGCCTCGCCGCCATGCTCCCCTCCGGCCTCGGCGCCAAGGGCGGCGAGTTCAACAAGGCCTTCCTCGACACCTTCCAGCGCGTCGTGCTGCGCGGCGAGCCGGTGAAGGACGTGCTGGCCCGCCAGGGCGAGACCCTTCAGCGCATCATGACCGAAGCCAATGCCCCGTGCTGGAAGCCCGATCCGGCCAGCACTGGCGTGTGCCAGGTGAAGTGAGATGCGCGGGCGCGCCCTCCCCTATCTCCTGGTCGCGCCCGCCGTCATCTTTCTGACGGTGCTGTTCTTCGTGCCCTTGGTGCAGACCATCGCACTGGCCTTTCAGACGACGAACGGCACCGGCTTCGGCAATTTCGCCCGCATGGCGGACGATCTCAATTTCCACGACGCGGTGGTGAACACCTTCCGCTACGTCGGCCTCGCCGTGCCGCTGCAGCTCGCGGCCGCCATGGGCATGGCGATGATGCTGCGCCATCTCGGCCGCGGGCGAGACACGGTCCTGTGGATCTGGACCATCCCGTTGGGGCTGTCGGACCTCGCGGCCGGGCTGATCTGGCTCGCCATGCTGAATGACCGCGGCTATCTCGCCAGCCTGCTGTTCCATCTCGGCTTGGTATCCGAGCCGCAATCCTGGCTGACCTACGAATCGCCTATGGCCCTCTTCATCGCCGTGGTGATCGCCGAGTTCTGGCGGGCAACCGCGATCGTGGTGGTCATTCTGGTCGCCGGGCTGCAATTGGTGCCGAAGGAATATGCCGAGGCCGCCTCGGTGTTCGGCGCCTCGCCCTGGCGCATCTTCACCCGCATCACCCTGCCGCTGATGAAGCCCTCCATCCAATCCGCGCTGATCCTGCGCACCGTGCTGGCCTTCGAGGCCTTCGCGGTGGTGATCGCCATCGGCGGACGCAACTTCCCGGTCCTGGTGAGCGAGGCGTACAACTGGCAGAACTTCAACCAGGAACCCGCCGTCGCCGCCGCCTATGCCGTGGTCGTGATGGCGCTCTCTTTGGTCGCCACCGTCGTCTGGCTGCGCGTGCTGCGCACACCTGAGGAGCAGCGGGCATGACCGGAAGGCGCGCCCTCTACCTCGCCGGCGGCGTGGCGATCTGCGCC
>CAIYPH010000699.1 GCA_903928045.1 uncultured Rhodospirillales bacterium | reverse complement strand
TTGTTCAAACAGGCCGGCGCCAAGGTCGACATGTCCCGCCAGCACGTCTGGATCGATCGCGGCATCATCGCCGAGGCGCTGAAGACGGTGCCGCCCGAATTCACCCTCACGCCGCGCAACCCCGAGCGCGCCGTGCATTACGGCGGCCGCAGCATCGCCTTCGGCACCGTCGGCGGCCCGCCCAATTCCTCCGACCTCGATGGTGGCCGGCGCCCCGGCAACCACCACGATTCGCAGAACTTCATCCGCCTCGTGCAGAGCCTCAACTGCGTCCACGTCGTCGGCCCCGCCGTCGCCGCCATCGACCTCGACGCCGAAACCCGGCATCTCGACACTTATTACGATCTGCTGACCCTCAGCGACCGCGTCTTCCAGGCCTCCGCCATCGGCGCGACAAGGATGAACGACGCGATCGACATGATCTGCATCGCCCGCGGCATCGACCGCGCGGAAATGGCCCGCTCCCCCTCGCTCTCCACCGTCGTCAACACCAATTCGCCGCTCAAGGTCGATGGCCCGATGTGCGACGGGCTGATGACCGCCGCCGCGGCCGGCCAGGTGGTGATCGTCACCCCCTTCACGCTCGCCGGCGCCATGGCGCCCATCTCGCTCGCCGGCGCGTTGGCGCAGCAGAACGCCGAGGCGCTGGCGGGCATCGCGCTCACCCAGCTCGTCCGGCCGGGCGTGCCGACCATGTATGGCGGCTTCACCTCCAACGTCGACATGCGCACCGGCGCGCCCGCCTTCGGCACCCCCGAATACGCCAAGGGCGCGCTGGCGACCGGCCAGCTCACCCGCAAATACGGCATCCCCTACCGCTCCAGCAACGTCAACGCCTCCAACGCGGTCGACGCCCAGGCCGCCTATGAGAGCGAGATGGCGCTGTGGTCCTCCATCCTCGGCCACGCCCACCTGATGATGCACGGCGTCGGCTGGCTCGAGGGCGGTCTGGTGGCCTCCTTCGAGAAGATGATCGTCGACGCCGAAATGCTGCAGATGATGGCCGAGACGCTCACCCCGATCGAGGTGACGGAAGCCTCGCTTGGTCTCTCCGCCATGGCCGAGGTCGGCCCAGGAGGCCATTTCTTCGGCGCCGCCCATACGCTGGAACGCTACGAAACCGCGTTCTACACGCCGCTGCTGTCGGACTGGCGCAATTTCGAGACCTGGAAAAACGCCGGCGGGCTCGACGCCACCCAGCGCGCCAACGCCATCTGCAAGGCCCTGCTCGCCCAGTACGAACCGCCGCCGATCGACCCCTATGTCGAAGCCGAATTGCGCGCCTTCGCTGAGCGGCGCAAACGGGAAATCGCCTCCACGGCGCGCGGCTGAGGGGACGCGCCATTCGTATCCTGCTGGTCGAAGACGATGCCACCCTCGCGGAGGGGCTGACCAAGGCATTGGCCGCCGAGGGCTTCGCGGTGGATATCGCCGGCGATGGCGATCTCGGCTGCTACATGGGCGAGACCCAGGCGTATGACGCGGTGGTGCTCGATCTTGGCCTGCCCAAGCTGCCCGGCATCGAGGTGCTGAAGCGCTGGCGCGCCGCCGGGCGGCTGATGCCGGTGCTGGTGCTCACCGCGCGCGGCACCTGGACGGAGCGGGTGGCCGGGCTGAACGCCGGCGCCGATGACTATCTCGGCAAACCCTTCCATGACGCCGAGGTGGTCGCCCGCCTGCGTGCCCTGATCCGCCGCGCCGGCGGCGTCGCCGACAGCGTGCTGCGCCATGGCGACATCGTGCTCGATCCGGCCAGCGGCGCGTTGACCCTGGCCGGGGCGGCCGTCGAGATCACGGCCTATGAGTTGCGGGTGCTGACCTATCTGATGCACCGCGCCGGCCGCATCGTCTCCCAGGCGGACCTGCTCGACCACATCTACCCCGGCGAGACCGCGCGGGAGACCAACACCATCGAGGTCTATATCGCCCGCCTGCGCAAGAAAATCGGCCGCGACGTGATCCGCACCGTGCGCGGCCTCGGCTACCGGCTGGGCTGAGCGCCATGGCCCGTCACAGTTTCCGCCTCCGCCTCATTGCCGGCGCCGCCATATGGATCTCCGCCGGCCTGGCGATGAGCTGGTTCGCGGTGGTGGACCTCTTCCGCACCCATGTGAATAGCGAGTTCGTCGACGAGCTTGACCATCACGGCACCGAGCTCGGCGGGCTGATCGACTTCACGCTCGGCAAGCCGATCACCATCCGCCAGCCCCTCAGCGACCGCCGCTTCTTCGTGCCGCACTCCGGCTTTTACTGGCAGATCGACCTGCCCGATGGCGGCGGGCTCCGCTCCGGGTCTCTCGAAAGCAACCGCCTGCCGGCCGATCTTCCCTTCGACAGCGCGAGCCCCGAACGCAATTCCGTCCGCGGCGGGCCGGACGGCGAGGTGCTGATGCTGGAGCGCATCCTGCCCGCCCAGACCACCAGGCCCGCGCTGCGCGTCACGGTCGCGACCAATCGGTCACAGGTCGAGGCGGTGCTCGCCGATCTGCGCCATACCTTCGCCTTCTCGCTCGTCTTCATCGCGGCCGGGCTGATCGGCGCCGCGATCGCCCAGGTCACCATCGGATTGCTGCCGCTCAACCGGGTGCGGGATGCCCTGGCGGCGATCCGCCGCGGCGCGCAAAGCCGCCTGCCGGAGGACCTGCCCTCCGAGGTGGCGCCGCTGGCCAGCAGCGTCAACGCCTTGCTCAGTGCCAACGAGGAGGTGGTCCGCCGCGCCCGTATCCAGGCCGGCAACCTCGCCCACGCGCTGAAAACCCCGATCGCGGTGATGATGCGCGAGGCCAACCGGCTCCAGGCGGCCGGGCTCGATGGCAGCCTGCTGCTGGAGCAATGCCGGAAAATGCGCCGGCAGATCGACTACGAGCTCGCCAAGGCCCGCGCCGCCGCTTCGCGCGACTCGCTCGGCCTCGCCGCCCCGGTGGCGCCGGCGATCGGCGCGGTGATTTCAGCGCTGGAGCGGCTCTACCAGGACAAGGGCGTCCGCTTCGATGTCGACATCGAGGACCCCGCCGCCATCGTCACCTGCGACCGCGAGGACCTCGAGGAGATCCTCGGCAATCTCGTCGACAACGCCGCCAAATGGTCCAACGGCCATGTGCTGGTCGCCGCCAGCCCGGCCGGCGCGGGGCGGATCCGGATCACCATCGAGGATGACGGGCCGGGCATGCCGGTCATCGACCGCGAGCGGGTGTTCCGCGCCGGCGAGCGGCTGGATGAGCAGGTGCCCGGCACCGGCCTCGGCCTCGCCATCGTGCGCGATATCGCCGAGCTGTACGGCGGTGCCGCCTGGATCGAGGATGGCGATCTCGGCGGCGTTCGCGCCTGCGTCGAGCTACCCACCGTCGCCCCGGCGACGTAGGATTTGAGCGCCGTTGACGCGAGGCGCCATGACCCACCCAGTCGCCATCACCGAGAACCTGTGGATACCCCTGGCCGACGGGCGCCGCCTCGCCGCCCGGCTGTGGCTGCCGGAAGGCAAGGCCGCGGCCGCGGTGCTCGAATACATGCCCTACCGCAAGCGCGACGCGACGCGCACCCGTGACGAGCCGATCCATCACTGGCTGGCGGCCCATGGCTACGCGGCCATCCGGGTCGACATGGCGGGCTCCGGCGATTCCGACGGCATTCTCGGCCAGGAGTTCCTGCCCGCCGAGGCGGATGACGGGGTGGAGATCGTCGCCTGGATCGCCGCCCAGCCGTGGTGCAACGGCGATGTTGCCATGCTCGGCAAGTCCTGGGGCGGGTTCGCCGGGCTGATGACGGCGATGCGGCAACCGCCGGCGCTGAAGGCGATCATCGTGGTGTGTGGCGGGGATGACCGCTACGATCAGTCCCTGCATTTCACCGGCGGCGCCATCCTCTGCGAGACGCTGTGGTGGTCGGACGCGATGATGCTGTTCAACGCCCGCCCGCCTGATCCGGCGATCTCCGGTGATGGCTGGATGGCGAAATGGCAGGCGCGGCTGGCCGCGAATCCGCCCTGGCTCGCCGAATGGCTCGACCATCCCCACCGCGACGCCTTCTGGCAGCAGGGCTCGGTGAACGACCATCCCGAGCGCATCGGCTGCGCCGTGCTCGCGGTGGGCGGCTGGGCCGACTACATCTCGCGCAGTGTGCCGCGCGTGCTGTCCTATCTGGACACGCCGCGCTGGGGCATCGCCGGCCCCTGGGGCCACCACTACCCGCAGGACGGTATCCCCGGGCCGGCGATCGGATTTCTGCAGGAGGTCGATCGCTTCCTCGACACGGTGCTGGCCGGCGGGCCGGGTTTCGCCGGCACGCCGATGTTCCGTGCCTGGATCGCCGAATGGCATCAGCCCGGCGCGATGCATGTCACGCAGGCCGGCCGCTTTGTGGGGGAGGCCGTATGGCCCTCGCCGCATATCCAGCCCCGCGTGCTGCATCTCGCGCCGGGCGCTCTGGCGGAGGTGGCGGGCGAGGATGTCGCCCTGATGTATCGCGGCCCGCAGACGGTCGGGCTGTGCGCCCCGGAATGGCTGAGCCAGGGCGTGCCTGGCGAGGCGCCGATGGATCAGCGCGCCGATGACGGGCAATCCCTGTGCTTCGACGGCGCCCCCTTGGCCGAGCGGCTGGAACTCCTCGGCTCGGCGGTGCTGGAGATCGAGGTCACCGTCGACCAGCCCCTCGCCCTGATCGCTGCCCGGCTCTGCGCGGTGGCGGAAGATGGCGCCTCGCTGCTGGTGGCGCGCGGCATCCTCAACCTCACCCATCGCGAGAGCAGCGAGCACCCGGCGCCGATGGTGCCGGGCCAGCGCACCCGCATCCGCATCGCGCTCTCCACCGCGTACTGGCCGATCGTCTGGCCCAGCCCGGCCCCGGTGACCCTCACGCTGCACGCCGGCGCGAGCCGCCTGACCCTTCCAGCCCGTCCGCCCCGCCCGGAGGACGCGGAGCTGCGCCCCTTCGATCCGCCCGAAGCGGGGCCCTCCACCCAAGTCACCATCCTCGAGCCCAGCCGCCTCGCCCGGCGCATTACCCACGATCTCCTCACCGGTGAACACGTGCTGGAAGTCGAGGGCGATGGCGGCTTCCTCGGGCCCGGCAGGCGCTTCCGTCTCGAGGACACCGGCACCATCCAGGGCCACACCATCCGCAAACGCTGCGCCATCCGCGCCGATGATCCGCTCTCCGCCGATTTCAGCATCGCGCAGACCATGGAGTTCGAGCGCGGCGATTGGCGTGTGACGCTGGAGACCTCCACCCGCCTGACCTGCACCGCGGATGCGTTCCACCTCACCGCAACCGCCCGCGCCACCAGCGGCGGCGTGGTGGTCGATGAGCGGCGCTGGGAGAAGACGGCACCACGGCTGCTGGTATAGCCCGCTACCCGTCTTGACGCCGACCGCCTGTCGGGCCGAGGTTCGCCCAGGGGAGAAATGTGCATGGACTTCGATACAGTGATCGTCGGCGGCGGCTCGGCCGGCTGCGTGCTCGCCAACCGGCTCTCGGCGCAATCCAACCGCCGCGTGCTGCTGCTCGAAGCCGGCATGGATACGCCCGATGGCCGCGTGCCGGACCAGCTGCTCGACAGCCGGTCGGCAGTGGCGATCCGCGATCCCCGCTTCACCTGGACCGATCTGCGCGTCACCACCGAGGCGATGCCGGGCAATGACCCCGACGCCCCGCGCCCCCGCCTCAACCGCTATGAGCAGGCCCGCGTGATGGGTGGTGGTTCCTCCATCAACGGCCAGCTCGCCAATCGCGGCGCACCCGGCGACTACGACGAGTGGGAGGGCAGGGGGGCTTCCGGCTGGAAATGGGAGACGGTGCTGCCGTATTTCCGCAAGGTTGAGCGCGACATGGATTTCTCCGGCCCGCTGCATGGCAGTGACGGGCGGATCATGGTCCGGCGCATTTTCCCGGAGAACTGGCCCCCTGCGGCGGTGGCCTATGGCGAGGCGTTCAAGGCGGCGGGCTGGGAGTATCTGGAGGACCAGAACGGCGAGTTCCGCGACGGCTACTTCCCGCTCACCATGTCCAACGTCTACGAACGCCGGGTCTCCGCCGCCACCAGCTATCTCGGCCCGGCCGTCCGCGCCCGGCCGAACCTGACCATCCAGGGCGACACGCGGGTGAAGGAGCTGTTGTTCGAGGACCGCGTCTGCGTCGGCGTGGTCGCGGTGCACCAGGGCCGCGAGCAGATTTTCCGTGCCCGCGAAACCATCCTCTCCTGCGGCGCCATTCATTCCCCGGCCATGCTGCTGCGTGCCGGCATCGGGCCGGCCCAGCATCTGCGCGACATGGGCATCGAGGTGCGCCACGCGCTCCCCGGCGTCGGACGGCGGTTGATGGACCATCCCTCGATCTCCGTTGCCGCCTATCTCAAGCCGCATATGCGCGAGAACCAATGGACCCAACGCACCACCGTGATGGGCCTGCGCTTCTCCTCCGGCCTGCCCGATGCCCGGCCGGGCGACATGGCGATGAACCTGTCGCATCACTCCTCCTGGCACGCGATCGGCAAGCGGCTGGCGGCCAGCACCATCTGGGTCAACCAGACCTTCTCCGCTGGGGGACAGGTGCTGCTGGAATCGCGGGACTGGCAGGCCGAGCCACGGGTGGATTTCAACCTGCTGTCTGACCAGCGCGACGCCGTTCGCCTGGTCGCGGCCTTCCGCAAGCTCGCCGACTTGCACAAGAGCCCCCCGCTCGACAGCGTGGCCTACGACCTGTTCCCCTCCTCCTTCACCGACAAGATCCGCAACGTCAGCGCGGTGACGGCGAAGAACAAGCTGCTGACCGATCTCGGCGCCATGCTGCTCGACGGCCCCGGCCCCCTGCGGCGCTTCATGCTGCGCAATTTCGTCATGGAGGGCGCCTCGGCCGAACGGGCGATGCATGACGAGGAGGTGCTGGATGCCCATATCCGCCGCTCCACCGTCGGCGTCTGGCATTGTTCCTGCTCCAATCGCATGGGCAGCGTGGATGACCCGATGGCGGTGACCGATAACGAAGGCCGGGTGCACGGCATGGGCGGCCTTCGCGTGGTCGATGCGTCGATCTTCCCGGTGATTCCTTGCGCGAACACCAATTTCCCGACCATGATGGTGGCCGAGAAAATAGCCGACATGATCGTCAACGGCTGAGGACGCCCAAACGTGACCCACGCCCCGCAAGGCGCTATCGACTGCGACATCCACCCGGCCCTCCCGTCGGTGAAGCTGCTGCTGCCCCATCTCGATGACTACTGGCGCGAGCATATCCTGCGCCGGGGCCTCGAGCGCGACAGCTTCGAGACGCTGACGTACCCGACGCTCGCCCCCATCAACGCGCGCCCGGACTGGACGCCTGCGGCAGATCAGGTCGAGACTCTGCGCGCCCATGTGCTGGATCGTGCCAAGCCCGAATTCGCCATCTGCAACGTCATCCACGGCGCGCAGATGATGATGAGCGAGGACCTCTCGGCCGCCCTGTGCCGGGCGATCAACAACTGGCTGGCCAAGGAATGGCTGGACCGCGACCCCCGGCTGCGCGCCTCCATTGTCGTGCCCATCCACTCGCCCGATCTCGCCGCCGAGGAGATCGACCGCATGGCCGAGGACAAGCGCTTCGTCCAGGTGCTGCTGCTCTCCATGGCCGAACTCCCGCTCGGCCGGCGGCAGAACTGGCCGATCTACCGGGCGGCCGAACGCCACGGCCTGCCGATCGGCATCCATGCCGGCTCCTCCTTCCGCCACCCCCTTTCGGCCGTCGGCTGGGGCTCCACCTACCTCGAGGACTACATCTCCTATTCCCAGGGCATGGCCGGCGCGCTCGACAGCCTGGTGGTCGAGGGCGTGTTCCACCGCTTCCCCAACCTCAAGGCGGTGCTGATCGAATCCGGCGTCGCCTGGCATCCGGCGGCGATGTGGCGGCTCGACAAGACCTGGCGTGGCGTCCGCGCCGAGACCCCCTGGCTCACCCGCATGCCAAGCTCCATCGTGCGCGACCATGTGCGGATGACCGCACAGCCCTTCGACGCCCCGCCCGACCAGAAAAGCCTCGATCGCCTGCTCGACCAGCTCGGCGGCGATGACATCCTGCTCTACGCCTCGGACTATCCGCACTGGCACCATGACGACCATGACGCGCTGCCCGACGGGCTGCCGGCCGATCTCGTGCGGAAAATCTGCTTCGACAATCCGCTCGCCACCTACCCCCGCCTCGCCGTCCCCGCCACCGCCTGACCGGAGGGAACCATGAACGTCACCCTGCAGAACCCGCGCATCGATCGTCCCGGCCAGGCCCATCTCGGCTACGTCGATTGCGACGTCCACCCGATGGTGAAGTCGGGCGCCGACTTCGACCCCTTCCTCCCCGCCCGCTGGATCGAGCACCGCAAGACCATCGGCGCCCGCCCCCGCCAGGGCCTCTCCCGCGCCACGGCCTATCCCCGCATGTCGCCCGGCGTCGGCCAGCGGATGGATGCCTGGCCGAAAGATGGCGGGCTGCCGGGCTCCGATCTCAAGTTGATGCAGGAGCAACTGCTCGATTTGTTCGACGTGTCGCATGGCCTGCTCGCCCCGCTGGTTGGCGGGCATTCGGCCGAGCGGAACGTGCATTTCGCGGCGGCGATGGCGACGGCCGTCAATGAGTGGCAGCTCGCTACTTTCGTCGATCCCGAGCCCCGTCTCAAGGGCGCGGTGCAGATCACCATCGAGAACGAGGCGGCCGCCATCGCCGAGATCGAGAAGCGCGCCGGCGATCGCCGCTTCGTGCAGGTCAACATCGCGCCCCGCTCGATCGAGCCGCTGGGGCGGCATCGGTATCGGAAAATCCTCGCGGCCTGCGCCGCGGCGGGGCTGCCGATTTCGCTGCATCTCGGCGGCACCTCGGGCCACCCCTCCACCGGCGGCGGCTGGCCGAGCTACTATCACGAGGAGCACCCCTCCTACGTCCAGTCGATGCAGACGCTGGTGATCTCGCTGATCTGCGAGGGCACCTTCGATGACATCCCCAACCTCGACGTCGTGCTGGTCGAGGGCGGCTTCGCCTGGTGGCCCTCGCTGGCCTGGCGGATGGACAAGCACTGGAAGCGCCTGCAGGCCGAGGCCAACCTCAAGCGCGCCCCCTCCGAATACCTCCGCGAGCGCTTCTGGGTCACCACCCAGCCGATCGAGGAACCCCCCGTCGCCTCCGATATGCTCGGCCTCATCGAGCAGATCGGCCCGGACCGCATCATGTTCTCGACGGACTATCCCCATTGGGACCAGGACGACCCGCGCTACGCCTTCAAGGTGAAGCTGCCCGATGACTGGGCGCGGATGATCTACCGCGACAACGCCAAGGCCTTGTACCGACTCTCATGAGCAAACACGTCGTCGCATCGGTTGCCGAAATCCCGCCCGGCGGCCGCAAGATCGTCACCGTCCGGGGCCGCTCCATCGGCGTGTTCAATCTCGGCGGCGAATTCTTCGCCCTCATCAACCGCTGCCCGCACCAGGGCGCGGTGCTGTGCGAGGGCGAGGTGGTCA
>CAIYPH010000698.1 GCA_903928045.1 uncultured Rhodospirillales bacterium | reverse complement strand
GTTCTTTTTGTTCACAAAAACAAAATGCTTCCCCTCAAGCCTGCTTCAACTCGATCAGGCTGCGCCGGATCTTACGCCCGCGCTTGATGCTTTCCTCGATATAGGCCGGGTCGCCCCAGCGCACCGCGCGGGCCATCGCCTGGGCGTCTTCCATGAAGCGCGCGAGCATTTCCAGCAGTGCCTCGCGGTTGTTGAGGAAGATGTCGCGCCACATCGCGGGGTCGGAGGCGGCGATGCGGGTGAAGTCGCGGAATCCGGAGGCGGCGAAGCGGAGCACTTGCTGGCGGCTTTCGTCCTCCAGGTCATCCGCGGTGCCGCAGATGGTGAAGGCGAGGAGATGCGGCAGATGCGAGACGATGGCGACCACGCGGTCATGATGCGCGGGCTCCATCACCTCGATCATCGAGCCGCAGCGGCGCCACAGCTCGGCGATTTTCTCGTTGGCCGCCGCGTCGGAGCCGGGGAGCGGCACGATGAGGGTCCAGCGGCCCTGGAACAGGGTGGTGAAGCCGGAATCGGGGCCGGAATACTCGGTGCCGGCCATGGGATGGGCAGGGACGAAATGTACCGAGGCCGGCAGCAGCGGGGCGATGTCGCGGATCACCGATTGCTTGGTCGAGCCGACATCGGTGACGATGCAGCCAGGCTCCAGATAGGGCGCCACGGCCTCGGCCAGCGCGGCGAAGGCGCCGACGGGGGCGCAGAACATCACGCAATCCGCGCCCTTCACCGCCTCGGCCGGATCGAGTTCGACGCGATGGGCGATGCCGAGTTCCATCACCCGGTCGAGCGTCGCCTGGGTGCGGGCGTTGGCGACGATTTCGCCGGCGAGATCCCCCCGTTCCATGGCGATGCGGGCGACGGAGCTGCCGATCAGCCCGACGCCGAGCAGCACCAGCCGCTTGAACAGCGGTTCAGCCATTCTGGGTCGCCATGAAGGCGCTTACCGCCTCGGCCACCAGCCCGCATTCCTCGTCGGTGCCGACGGTGATGCGCAGGCAGTGCGGCAGGTCATAGGCGCCCATGCCGCGCACGATGATGCCGCGGGATTTGAAGAAGGCGTCCATAGCCTTGGCGCGATCGGCGGTGGCGAAGTCGGCGAGGATGAAGTTGCCCTCGGTCGGGTGGGCGGTGACGCCGGCCTTTTCCAGGGCGGCAGCGAGCTTGGCGCGCCAGAGCGTGTTGTGCGCCTTGTTCATCTCGACCCAGCCCGGCGCGGCGAGTGCGGCCACGGCGGCGGCCTGGGCGATGAAGTTGACGTTGAAGACGCCGCGCACGCGGTTGATGGCGTCGATCACGGCCGGCGGGCCGTAGCCCCAGCCCACCCGCATGCCGCCGAGGCCGAAGATCTTGGAGAAGGTGCGCAGCATGATGGTGTTTTCGCCGGCATCGACCATGCGTTCACCGGCGTTGTAGCCGGGCGCCTCGACGTATTCGGCGTAGGCGCTGTCGAGCACCAGCAGGATATCCGGCCGCAGCCCGTCGCGCAGGCGCTGCATCTCGCTCTCCGGCAGCAGGCTGCCGGTGGGGTTGTTGGGGTTGGCGACGAAGACGATGGTGGTCTCGGGCGTTACCGCGCCGAGCATCGAGTCGACATGGGTGGTGAGGTTGATCTCGGGCGCCTTCAGCACCCGGCTGCCGGCATAGGTGCCGGCGATCTGGTACATGGTGAAGCCGTGCATGGACATCACGATGTCGGTGCCGGGGCCGCCATAGATGTGGCAGATGTGCTGGATCAGCTCGTCCGAGCCGGTGCCGCAGACGATGCGGGCGGGGTCGAGCCCGAAGCGGGCGCCGATGGCGGCGCGGAGTTCGACGGAGCCGCCATCGGGGTAGCGGTTCATCTCGGCGGCGGCCTTTACGGCGGCCTCGCGGGCGGCGGGGGGCGGGCCGAAGGGGCCCTCATTGGCCGAGAGCTTGAGCACGCGATTGACCTCGGCGACCTTGGCCCCACCGGGCACATAGGCGTCGATGGTCATGACGGCGGGGCGCGGTTGCGGGGCGGTTTGTTTCGGCGCGTCGGTCATGCGGGGTCTCCATCGACGGGAACGGCATAGGCGCCGACCACGACGGGCGGGCGCAGGAGGTCGGGCAGGCCGGCGAGGCGGGGGTCCTCGTCGGTGACGAAGCCGGCGACGTCGACCAGGGCATGGGCCACCGGGGAGCCGGCGGCACGGCGGATGGTGATGTCGCCGGCGGTGAAGCCGGCGGCGGTCAGCAGGGCGGAGAGGCGGGCGCGGCTGACGGAATCGGCGCATTCGAGGCCGAGCAGGCTGCGGTCGTCCTGGCTGCGGTCGGGTGCGGCGGCGGTGACCACGAGGGCCTGGACCTGCGGCGCGCCCTCGCTGCGCGGCTGCCAGAAGGGCAGGCGGGCGACGACATGGATGCGCGGCTCGTCGCGATGCAGCAGGGCGGTCCACCAGGCGGCGCCGGGGGTGTCGTCCTGCGCGGGCATCGGCAGCACGGCGGCGACGGCCTGGCCGGCGCTGACCTCGCCGATCGCCTGGGCCGGGGTGCGGTGGGCGCGGATGGGGGTGAGGGCGCCGAAATGCTCGCGGGCGCTGGCGATGAAGCCGGAGGCGGGGTCGGCCTGGCAGACGGCGATGGTGTAGTTGCCCTGCATGGTGGTGGTGCCGGCGACCAGCTCGCGCCAGATGCGCACGATGGTGCGGCGCGGCAGGCGGCCGGCGTGGCGGGCGAGGAGGCGGCGGATGATGTCCGCCTCGCGGCCGGGGCGGAGGGGGACGCGGCCCTTGGCGCCCAGCGCGCCGACGCGCTCGACCACCCGGGCCCGCTGCATCAGCAGGTCATGGATCTGGTCGTCCAGGCCGTCGAGCTCGGCGCGCAGGGCGGCGAGCTGCTCGGAGGGGCTGGGCGAGGGGGAGACGGGTTCTTCGGGCGGGGTGGCTGGCTGGCTGGACATCGGTGCTTCAGGTTTTGCTGGTGTGCAATAGCGGATGGCCCGGGGACTGCAAAGCCGGGGACGAATCGGGCGGCGACTCGGGGCGCGCCGGCGGCAATGCAGTCACGTCTGCGCGCGCCGCAGTTGCAACGGGCGGCGCGTGGCCGCATATGGCGGGTCGCGTCAATTCTAAGGTTGCCCGCCCGAACATGGACACAGCCCTGCCCGAGATCGATCATCAGCGCGCCGTCTTCGCGGACGGGCTGATGCTTGAGTGCGGCCAGCGGCTGGAACGGCTGGAGGTGGCCTACCGGACGTATGGCCAGCTCAACGCCGAACGGACCAATGCGGTGCTGATCTGCCATGCGTTGACCGGGGATCAGTATGTCGCCGAGACCCATCCGGTGACCGGCAAGCCGGGCTGGTGGGACCTGGTGGTGGGCCCGGGGCGGCCGATCGATACCGAGCGGTTCTTCGTGATCTGCTCCAACGTGATCGGCGGCTGTATGGGCTCGACCGGGCCGCTGTCGCGGCGGGATAACGGCGAGGGGCCGTGGGGCACGGATTTCCCGCCGGTGACGGTGAAGGACATGGTGGCCGCCCAGCGCAAGCTGGTGGAGCATTTCGGGATCACCCGGCTGTTCGCCGTGGTTGGCGGCTCGCTTGGCGGCATGCAGGTGCTGCAATGGGCGGCGAATTTTCCGGAGATGGTGTTCGCCGCGGTGCCGATCGCCACCGCTCCCTACCATTCCGCGCAGAACATCGCCTTCAATGAGGTCGGCCGGCAGTCGATTTTCGCCGATCCGGACTGGCATGGCGGGCGCTATTGGGAGAGCGGCCTGATTCCGCGCCGCGGGCTCGCGGTGGCGCGGATGGTCGCGCACATCACCTACCTCTCCGAGGAGGCGCTGACGCGCAAGTTCGGCCGCCGGGTGCGGGGCGGGCAGGCGCTGACGGCGTTTGCGGATTTGTTCGAGGTGGAGAGCTATCTGCGCCACCAGGGCAGCACCTTCGTCGGGCGGTTCGACGCCAATTCCTATCTCACCATCACCCGCGCGACCGACTATTTCGATCTGGCGGAGGAGTTCGGCGGCGATCTGCGGGAGGCGTTTCGCGGCAGCCGGACGCGGTTCTGCCTCATCAGCTTCACCTCGGACTGGCTCTACCCGACCGCCGAGAGCCGCACGATCGCCCGTGCGCTCAATGGGGCGGCGGCCAATGTGAGCTTCGTCGAGATCGCTTCCGACAAGGGGCATGACGCCTTCCTGCTCGACGAGCCGGATTTCCATCGCGCGCTGCGGGGGTTCGTGGCCGGCTGCGCCGAACATGCGGGGCTGCCGTGATGGATGCCGTGCAGCCCGAGGGCGTTCGCTACGTCGCCAAGAACATGCGGGTCGATCTGCGACTGATCGCCGAGATGATCGCGCCGGGCAGCCGGGTGCTGGATATCGGCTGCGGCGATGGCTCGCTGATCGACCATCTCTACCGCACCAAGGGCTGTGACGCCCGCGGCATCGAGATCGACATGGCCGAGGTGACCCGCGCGGTGGTGCACGGGCTGCCGGTGATGCATGGGGATGCGGACAATGATCTCGCGCAGTATCCCGACGGCGCGTTCGACTACGTGGTGCTGTCGCGCACATTGCAGGCCGTCGAGCGGCCGCGCGAGGTGCTGCGGCAGATGCTCCGCATCGGGCGCAGCGCGCTGGTAAGCTTCCCCAATTTCGGCCACTGGATGCTGCGCTGGCAATTGCTGTGGACCGGGCGGATGCCGATGACCTCGGTGTGGGCCAAGGCGTGGCACGAGACGCCGAATATCCATCCCTGCACGATCAGGGACTTCTTCGCGCTGTGCGCGGAGGAGGGCTACACGGTGGAGAATTGGCTCGCCATCGACGAGGCCGGCCAGAAGGCGCCGTGGACGCGGGCGGTGGGGATGGCGAATTTGTTCGGCGATCAGGCGCTGTTTCAGCTGCGGCGGGGGTGACGTCGTGAGTGAGGGTGGGGAAGCGTGTTCTTTTTGTGAACAAAAAGAACCAAAAAAACTTTCTGGTCTCTCGTTG
>CAIYPH010000697.1 GCA_903928045.1 uncultured Rhodospirillales bacterium | reverse complement strand
GACATTCTGACCACCAGCCTCGAACTCGTCTCCGAGCGCTGTGACGATCCCGCCCCCCTGGTCTATCGTCGCCTCTTCGCCGAGAACCCGGCCATCGAGCCGCTTTTCGTTCGCGACAAATCCGGCATTGTGCGTGGCCAGATGCTCACAGTCGCGATCGAGACGCTGATGGACCTCGCCGGCCCCGGCTACTTCGCCACGGGCATGCTGCAATCCGAACGCGTCAACCATGACGGGCTCGGCGTGCCGATGGAGAATTTCGACACCTTCTTCGTCACCGTGCTGCACACGTTCCGCGAGATCGCCGGTGACGCATGGACCGCGGAGATGGACGGTGCCTGGCGGTTGCTCATCGGTCGCGCACAGGCGGTCCTGGCGGACCGCTAGGCGGGTCCCTCAGCCCTGCCGCGACACGAGCCGCCTCGCCTTGCGGGCGAGGCGCTGCAGCAGCGTGCGTGGCTCCCGAGGCGTGAGCACGCGGCTGAGCTCCTCTGCGGCGGGGGTTCCGTCGATCGCCGCGGTCATCGCGATCGCCAGATCGAGATCGCCGAGCAGCGCGGCCGCGCTAATCGCCGCGTATGCGTCTGCCTTGGTTCGCCCACCCGTGCAGAAATCCGCAAAATTCTCCGGCAACATCTCGGTGCGCACATAATGGGCCTGACCCCAGAACAGCCGGCCCGGCCCGACATAAGCGGATACCCGCCGGCCGCCGTCCCCGTGGACCATCACGGGGTTGCCGATCCCGGCCACCCGGGTTTCATGATGCGCGATATCGACGAACTTCCACAGGGAGAATCCGTGCCCGCGCAGGAATGTGTCAACATCCGCGAAAACATGCGCGCCTTCGTAGAGCGCGTTGAACTCTACTTCGACGTCGATCGCGCTGCAGGCCGCCAGATTTCCGACGGTGCCGCGCAGGATATCCAGCTCGGACCCCTGGGTATCCAGCTTGATCACGTCCGGCGCCGGCAGCCCCTCGCTGGCCAGCACGTCATCGAGGCTACGTGCATCGAGTTCGATGCATTCCTTCGGCCGCATCACCGTCAATGCCGGGTAGGTTGCAACGAGGGTGTCATGCGGCCGGTAGCGCGAGGTGCAGGCGGGGTCGACGGTGATCCACAAAGGCATTGGCCCGTTGACCTCCGCCAGCGCCGTCTGGACGTACGTTATGTTCGGCGGTGCGCTCGCGCTCAGTCGCTGGCATTCGGCCGGGTCAGGTTCGAAGCAGATGATGCGGGTCAAGTCCTCGAGGCCGGCCCAGTTGGGGTTCACCCCCCACCGCGCGCCAACATCGACCAACGTCAATTTCCGACCTGCCTGGCGCAATACCTGGCGCAGCCCGTCGCCGTTCCCCATTCGAGGACTCCTCAATTCATAGGTTCGCAAACTGCCATGGGCCGGGTAGGTTTCCAAATCCAGCCGGCTTCGGGACGCCCTGGTGGTGTTACCGCCCGCCACCGATGGGCAGCAGGGCGCCGGTGACGTAGGATGCCTCGTCGGAGAGCAGCCAGAGTATCACCTTGGCGACCTCGTCCGCCGAACCGACCCGGCCGAGGGGTATGACCGGTATTGCGCGCGTGGTGCGGCCGGCGTCACCAGCTTTCGCGTGGATCTCGGTCTCAATCATGCCGGGATTGACCGCATTCACCCGGATGCCGCGGCCACCGAGTTCGCGGGAGGCGCCGATCGTGAAGCTGTCGATTGCCCCTTTGGTCGCCGCGTAGTGGACGAATTCGTTGGCGCCGCCAATGTCCGAGGCACGGGAGGAGACGTTGACGATCGCCCCGCCTGCGCCGCCAAGGTCGGTCGCCATGCGCTTGACCGCCTCGCGCAGCGCGATGAAGCAGCCGGTGACGTTGAGCTGCATCAAGCCATCCAGCATGGCGCTGTCAACCGCATCGAGCTTACGGATCGGACCGGTGCTGCCGGCATTGTTCACCAGCGCGGTGACCGGCCCGTAAGCCGCGTCGACCGCGGCGAAAAGCGCTTCGGTCGCGCTTTCGCTGGTTGCGTCCGCCTGGATGGCGATCGCCTCGCCGCCGCTGGCCACGATATCGGCGACCACGGAGGCGGCGTAATCGGCACCGCTGCGATAGGAGATCGCAACCTTGTAACCGCGCGCGGCGGCCAGACGGGCGGTAGCGGCGCCGATGCCCTGACTGCCGCCGGTGATAATCATGACCCCGCTCATATGCGTTCTCTTACCCTATTCTTCGAAGATCAATGTAGCGCCGAAAGCCGTCTCTGCCGGGACGACCAGCTTCCCACCGGCGCGGATGGCGAGGTCGAGCGGCAATGCATGTGCGGCCTGGGCCAGCGAGCGGACCCGCAGCACGAGGGCGGTCATTGCCTCGTTCCGTTGGTCCTGCGCCGGTGCGGCCGGTCCGAGGCGTGCTTGCGTCTCGCGCAACGTGATCACGTCAAACCAGCTGAGTCCAACGGCAAGACGAAAACCACCTTGGATCTGCTGCACAGCGCCATTGCCGAACATGCGCCGGAATAGGCCGGCCAGGCGCGTCGGTTCCGCCGCAGTGAGGATCGCGCCGGCTACCCCCACCACGCCGTTGGCGTGCGCGCGCCACGCATCACGCCACACGAGTTCGCGGGTGAAGTGCTGGCAGAAATAGAGCCGTCCGGCGGGCGTGGTGTCATCGGTGAGGCGCACGGTGCGGAAGGCGGCGTCGAGGCTCGTTTCGCCGAGGTTGACCGGGCGGGTGAAGGACTGTGCCGGCAGCACGGGCAGCCCCGCGGCGGTGATGGCGGCGTGAGTCGCGTCCGCGTTCTCGCTGCCCCATACCAGGCCGTTCAATCCAATCGGCCACCCCAGGAGATCGAGCCTGCCGCCGCCGGCCTCCGGTAGGCCGATCAGCTCAAGATAGTCGGTGCCGAATATCGCGAGATGGTTGATCGAGCCGAGCGAATGGTGGCCGCGCGGGGTCAAGGTGAACCCGAGCCGGCGGTAGGTCTCGGCGGCCGCATCCATCTGCCGGTGCGAATTAATAACCACGTGGTCAAGCGTCGGTGTCAGGTATGACATTGTGGGCTCCCGGGCGGCGCTGCAGCATACCGTGAAGCAACATATGCAAAACCCCTCGGGACCGGGGTCCCGAGGGGCTTTGGGTGGGAATGGCCGTTATGGTCAGCCGCGGCGTGCGGCAAATCGGCGGCGAATGGCGCCAAGCCCGGCAAGCCCGCCGCCGAGTAACAACATCGAAGCAGGCTCCGGCACGCCGGTGCCGCCGCCGCCGGTCTGCGTCGCGGTCAGGCCGAGCAGGTTCTGGTGGCCGGAGAGCGTGTAGTTGCTGACATCCTGCGTTGAACTGGTGGTCCAGCCAGACGCGCAGGTCTGACCGCCCACGGTGCCACCGAACACGCATGACAGCATGTAGTTGGCATCGCTGATCACCGTCGCGTCGGATCCGGTGATGGCGAATTTCTGGCTGCTCGTCGTAACCGGGTTCACCGCCAAGCCTGAGCCGTTATAGACGATCGCCCACACGGCGACCTGCAGGGCCGCGTTGACCTGCGCATCACTACCGGTGATCGAGCCGGAATGCGACGCCACTTTCGGCTCACCATTGACCAGCAACGCTTCCAGTGCATTCGCGCTCGTCGTGGTCAGCGCCGTGGCATAGGACGACAGTGCTGTCCCGCTACCGGCAACCGCGACCGAGTATGTGTTCGTGCCGGTCGCGAGGTATTGGAACAACTCATCGCAGAAGAAATAGGTCGGCGTCGCGCTGCCGTTCAGATAGCCTGCGAAACCGCCCGCATTAACCGACGAGCCGTTGAGATTGGGGGCGCCGGCTATGTTGGTATAGACGGTCACGGATTGCGCGGTGCTCGTCGGGGTCGACCCGTCAAGAAACACCGTGCTGCCGTTGACGTTGATCGTATCAGCCGCGGCGCTCGCCAGCGGTGCGGTGATCGCCATGGCGGCGGCGGCGATTAGCGGCAGAAGCCTGCGGGTCATGTGTCGTCCCCTAAAAGGCCGGTTGTCTCGTCACAAAAGTCTACAGTGGCGAACGTAACCGGGAAAACCTCGATTGGAGTTCTTATTGCAAGCACCGTGCCGCAAAATAATGCTTTTATAATTCAGTGCCTTACGACTTTGCCTCTCGAAAATCCCCAAGCGCGTGTAAAAATTTCTGACAATCCAAACAAAAACTGACGCACGAGAACAATCCCTCCGGCCGCGGGCTTTCTGCGAGGTCCATCCTCACATCGCCTCGGGCGGCATCGATGCGACCCAGGCTTCACGGCCAGGTGCATAGCGGTTGTTGGTCTGCTCGGGATTGCGGTTGACCATCGCGCGGGCAAACATCGGATGGCGCATGCTGCGCACCTCATGCTCGATGAGCGCGAGATCGGCACCCGAGTCCAGATCTATGATCCGCTCGAAGCGGTACTGCGCGGCGTTGCTCTCCTCGGTGATCAATCCACGCTCCAGAAGCCGGCGGTGCGGGCCGGAGAAATCGGCGATCGCGATCTGGATGTGGTGCCCGTCGAATGCCGGCAGCGCGCGGTCGGTCTCGCGAAACACCAAGGCCTCGCCAAGGCCCACTGGAATGCGAGCAAAGCGGCCGGCGGTGTCCTCTCCGACCGTTCCGCCAGAAGCGAAGATCTCTTGGTAGAACCGGACGATGCCATCGGCGGTGCCCGGTGCGGCATCAATCTCGACATAGGGCATGCCAAGCGTGATACGCCCGAACCGCGCCTCGTCCGGCGCGTGGCAACGCATCCGGTTGCCCCAAGGGCAGGTGACGTCGACCGTATCGCCACGCCGCGCGTAGCCGAAGCGCGTGCCCTCGAGCCGCGGCTTCACGGCATCGAGCCGGGCCACCAGCGCGTCGAGGTCTGGGAACACCAGCCCGGTGGTGCCGCGCAGCACCTGCGCCGGGCCGACTGGCAGATGGAACTGGCAGTTCGCGACGTTTACCCACATGTTGTCGACGCCGACCACGAGATAAGGGTCGCGCGTCAGGCCGAGCCCCATGATGTAGAAGATGGTAGCCAGCCGCTGATCCGGCACGCGCACATTGACGTGCCCGAACTCGACGATGTTGCCGATATCCTGGGTGGTACGATCGTAGACCGGGCGAGCGGTTTGCATGTCGTTCATATCGGTTCCCTCTGGTATTCTCGTTGTTTGAGCTTCGTCCGCGGTCGGCCGTGCCGCTATTCCTCGGGTTCGGTGGTGAACAGCAGCGGGTAGCCCTTGGCGCGCGCCAAATCGGTCGCCCGCGTCGCCTTGGTCTCCGCGACGTCACGCGGAAACACCGCCACCACACAGACGCCCCGCTGATGCGCCGTCATCATTACCCGATTGGCCTGGCTCTCGTTCATACGGAACTCGGCCTTCAGAACCATGACGACGAATTCCCGCGGCGTGTAGTCGTCATTGACCAGGATGACCTTGTGCAGCGGTGGGCGCTGCACCTTGGTGATCGTCGCGGTGCCGGGCGTGGTGGTG
>CAIYPH010000696.1 GCA_903928045.1 uncultured Rhodospirillales bacterium | reverse complement strand
CCATCATCGTCGCCTAGTCCGCCCAAACCTTCGTCGCCGTCCGGCTCTTCGTGTCCGGTATCGCCTAATTCTTCGTCGCTGTAAAGTTCGTCGCCGCTTTCTTCGCCTTCGATATCGTCTGCGGCATCGCCGATTTCTTCGCCGTGCTGGATCGCCGCAGCACGGTGCCCGACCGTGCCGATGCCGCACCTCTGGCAGCCGGGCCGGGCGAGGTGATGTTCGAGGGGGTCGGCTTCGCCTATCCGACCGGCGGCGCGGTACTGTCGGATGTGTCGTTCGTCGCGCGGCCCGGCAGCCGGGTGGCGCTGGTGGGGGCGACCGGGGCGGGGAAATCAACCTGCATGGCGCTGCTGGAGCGGTTTTGGGACCCGGCGCAGGGCCGCATTACCATCGACGGCCGCGATATCCGCGACGTGCCGCTCGCCAACCTGCGCGCGCGCATTGGCGTGGTTTTCCAGGACAGCATGCTGTTCAACCGCTCCATCCGCGACAATCTGCTGATCGGCCGGCCGGATGCCACCGAGGCCGAGATCGAAGCGGCGTGCCGGGCGGCGGAGGCGCATGACTTCATCCACGCCCAGCCCGAGGGCTACGACACCATGGTGGGGGAGCGCGGCGCCTCCCTCTCCGGCGGGCAGCGCCAGCGCCTCGCCATCGCGCGCGCGCTGCTGAAGGACCCGCCGATCCTCATCCTCGATGAGGCGACCAGCGCGCTCGATGCCGCGACCGAGGCGCGGGTGGCGACCGCACTCGGCCACCTCATGCACGGCCGCACCAGCTTCATCATCGCGCATCGGCTCTCCACCGTGCGCGAGGCGGATGAGGTGCTGGTCTTCGCGGCCGGGCGGATTGTCGAGCGCGGCGGGTTCGCCGAGCTTGTCGCGCGCGGCGGCGCCTTCGCCCATCTGGTGGCGAGCCAGCTGGACGTCGGCGGCTAGCGGATTACTTCCACACCGGCTTGCCGAGATCGATCTGCTGCGGCGTCGTCACCCCGCCGGTCACCGCGCCCACGCCGGCGCCCACCGCGGCGCCTGCCAGCACGCCGATAGGACCGCCGAGCAGCCCGACGACCGCCCCGCCGGCCGCACCCGTCCCGGCGCCGGTGGTCACCCGGTCAAAGCTGCCGGTGCCGCAAGCGGCAAGCAGGGTGAGGGACGCGGCGATGATCCAGGGGCGCATTCAGTGTCTCCGCAAGCAGGTGAGGCCCGCTATGGCAGATCGGCCCCGATTCTGGCGATCACGCTGCCGCGAGCCGCGTCAATTCCGGCGCGGGAAGGGGTGTTCCAGCGATCCCCCGGCGCCGCAGAACTGAGCCGAGGCATTATCCTTCGCGTCGGCGTGGCGAAGGGTGTAGCCCAACCGCGTCGGCGTCAGCAGCACCGCATGCGCCCCATTGGTCCGCCCATTGAAATCGGCCCGCGTGACGCGGATTGCCCCACCCGTTTCGATCCTGCCGATGCCGGTGAACACGCAATTCCAATCCGCGGTATTCACCCGGATACTCACCAGCGCGGCATTGCCCGGGGCGGCCATGATCAGCATCTCGCGCGGCGGGTCGATCGGGGTGCCATACCGGCCAATCGCCGGGTCGAGCGGGGAGGGCGCCTGGCTGTCCGGCTTGAAATTCAACACCGCGAGGCGGCGGAGATATTGCTGCAGCATGCACGAGGTCACGGTGCCGCAGCGGTTGCGCGCGGCCGCCCACTCCTGGTGGCCGCGCAGCAGAAGCTCACCGGCGGGGTCGTTCAGATCGTCGCTGATACCGAGTGTATCGACCGCGTCGACATAGGCCGCCACCGCGCGCTCATCGAGCGAGGACAAGGCCGGATCGCCGCAGATCGTCCGTTCCACCGGGGTCGCCGCCTTTTTACAGTCGAACGAGGCAGCATTGGCCGGGCCGGCCAGGATCAGAAGCGAAAACAGGATGATCACGCGCATCTCGGCCCTCCCGGCAAGCGCGGGAATGATGCAGCAAGGCGGCGGGGCGCGCCAGCCGGTGCGTGTTCAGGCCGCCTGGAGATGGGCGAGGAATTCGCGCACCTCATGGGCCAGCTCGGAGGACTGCGCGCCGAGCCTGGCGGCGGTGGCCGCGAAGCCCGCGGCCTGCTCCCCAGTGTGCTGCACGGTCCCGGTGACTTCACCGATATTTGCGTCCACCCCCGCCGTCCCGGCGGCGGCCTGTTGTACCGCATGGGCGATCTCCTGGGTCGCCGCGCCCTGCTGGGCGACCGCCGCGGCGATACCGCCGGAGATGTCGTACATGCGCTGAATGGTGCGGGCGATCGATCGCAGGGCACCCACGGCCTGTCCTGTTGCGCCCTGCATCGCGGTGATCTGGTTCGCGATATCACCGGTCGCCTTGGCGGTCTGGTTGGCGAGCGCCTTGACCTCGCTGGCCACCACCGCGAAGCCGCGCCCGGCTTCGCCCGCCCGTGCCGCCTCGATGGTGGCATTCAAGGCCAGAAGATTGGTCCGTTCCGCGATGTCGCCGATCAGCCGCACCACCTCGCCGATCCGCCCGGCGGCTTCGGACAGCCCGGCGACGCTTTGGTCCGTTGCCTCCGCCTCGGCAACCGCTGTGCGGGCAATGGCGGCGCTTTCGGACACGCTGCGCGCGATCGCCTCCACCGATTCGGCCAATTGCTCGGCGTTGCGCGCGACAGACTGCACGCTGCTCGTTGCCTCGCGTGACGCACCAGCCACCACGATAAGCCGCTCGGCGCTGGCCGCGGTGGCCTCTGTCATCGCCGTGGCGGTGGCTTGCACCGCATCGGCGGCGGTGCCGACGTCGCCGACCACCCGGCCGATCGAGTGCTCGAACCGCGCGGCCATGCCAACCTCGTCGGAGATGTCCCGCCAGGCCAGCATCGGGCCGGCGTAGCTGCCGTCGGGCGCGGTCAGGGCGGAAATCGAGACGTCGAAACTCCGTCCATTGCTCGCAACCCGCAGGCGATGCGGCAGCAGTTCGGGGTCGGCGATCACCGCACGGATCGGTGACGGGTCCTCGAACAACGCCTCAACGCTCTGACCGGCGAGCGCACTCGTCACCAGCCTGGTCAGCTCCGGGTTGACGACGGTGAGGCGGAAGTCCTCGGCCGCGGCGGCGGTAGCCACGCCAAGCGGCATCTGCTCGATCACCTGGCCCTGCAGAAACGCCTTGCGCACGGCTTGGCGAAGCACCTCAAGCGCGGTGGCCATGCGGCCGATCTCGTCACGCCGGCCGATGCAGGGGGGCGTATCCTCGGTATCGCCCTCCGCCATGCGCTGCACCACCTTGGTCATGGTTCCGATGGGGCCGGCGATGGCGCGCACGGTCAGTACGCCCGAGACGACCAGCATGATCGCGATCCCGAAAGCGACCAGCGGCAGCCACTGCCGGGCCTGATCCTGGGCCACGTCGGCGTCGGCGAGTGCCGCTTCGGCGGTCTCGTCGAAGGCGCGCACCACCGCGCCAAGCTGCGCCTCGAGCGCCATCGCCGCGGGGGTGACGACGTTGCCGGCATGGGCCCCCAGTTCGCTGGCCGCATCAAACAGGCGATGGGCGGATTGGCGCATCT
>CAIYPH010000695.1 GCA_903928045.1 uncultured Rhodospirillales bacterium | reverse complement strand
GCAGTCGCCGGCGGCGTAGACGGTGGGCGAGCAGCGGCCCTCGGCGTCGATCACCGGGACGAAGCCGCCTTTGCTGGGGTCGTAGCGGGTGGGGACGCCCAGCAGGTCGAACAGCTCGACATTGGGCACCACGTCGACGGCGAGCACGATGGTGTCGCAGGCGGCGGTGGCGGGCGCCGCGCCGTCGAGGCGGGCATATTCGATGCCCTCGACGTCGGCCACCCCTAGTACGCCGGTGATGCGCTGCGTGGCGTCGATGGTGGCGGCGATGTCGATGCCGGCCGCCCGGGCCTGGGCGGCGACCTGCGCGGCGAGCGCGCCCGCGCCGATGATGGCGATGCGCCGCCCGGCGAAGGCGCCGTAGAGGCCGAGCGCGGCGGCGAACCCTTGCGCGCCCATCACCCCCGGCCGGTCCCAGCCCGGGAAGGCGAGCCCGAGATCCCGCGCCCCGGCGGCGACGATGATGCGGTCGAACCGCACCAGCCAGGAGCGCTCCTCATCGGCCAGCGCCAGCAGGGAGCCCGGCAGCGCCTGGCTGGTCGGCCCGGCGACGAAGGCGCCCCAGGCGTAGACCCCGAGACGGACATCGACGCCGGCATCGAAGGCGGCTTGCAGATCGGGCCGCGCGGCGACGATGCTCTCCATCATCCGCCCCTGGTTCTGCACCGCGGCCGTCATCCGCTCGCCGAACATCCAGGGCACGTCGATCCCCATCAGGGCGGAGGCGACGGGGTGCTCGTCCACCAGCATCACCCGCATCCCCAACCCCGCCGCCTCGACCGCGGCGGCGATGCCGGCCGGGCCGGCGCCGATCACCACGAGGGGGACGTGGTCCTCGGTGGGGAAGTGCTTACCGGCGATGGAAGTCGGGTCAATGGCCATGGCGCGATCCGGCTGATGGGGGCGCGATGGTGGCGGATGCGGCGGGGTTTGGGAAGGTCAGGCGGGATCGGCGGCCCTGATCTTGAGGCGGCCGGCACGCGCTATCTCGCGCTCGGTCTCGACGAAGACTTCGAGATCGCCGGGTTCGCTGAAGATCATTGGAGTGATGACCACTCTTGCCAGGAAGTTACGCTTCGTTGCCCCGGGGACCGCCACCTCTTGCGGCAATCCCTCGGACACTCCGCTCTGGAAGATCGTGGTCCCTGGCGGGTAGGTGACGCTGATATTGAGTGATTGAGGAGGGTCCTCGACCGGCGAGATCATATGAATATTGATGCAGAATTTCGGTACCTGGCAGGGAAATGGCGCAGCGATGATCATTTCCTCACCGTAGATCCCCATCAATGAGATTTTGCCACCAGCCTCCTCCCGAACGTCATCGCAGAAAATGCAGAATGTCGGGCGGGACTCCATGGTCAGGCGGCCTGCGATTGCCAAGATATCGATGGGGGAACGACGCCGGTTGCCGCCGGCGGATGCAGTGTATGCGCGGAACCAGCGGCTGGTACGGTAGCGGTGCCCGGAGCCGCGCCCACGTGGAGTTGCCACCCGTGGCGAGGGGTAGGCGGATGAACCGATGCGTCTACCGCAAGTGAGGTCATTATGCCATACTCCGCGAAACGCTGCCCGGTTGCGCGGTCCCGAGCTGTGATCTCGATGTCCAGACCCAGCGCCTCGGCGATATCGGCGACCGTGTTGAGTTCGAAGTTCGGCGATGGCCGCGCCCCGAACCAGCGTGACACCGCCGATTTGTCCACCGCCATGGCCTCTGCGAGGTGCTGAAGCTGGAAGCCACGTTTCCGCTTTTCTGCGATTACCCCCCAGAACAGGCTGACCACGGCAGAGCGAAGCATGGAACGAGCGAAAGCCCGTTCCGGTAGGACGGGCGGGCGCTTTCTATTGAGCATTGGCGTCATAACAAAGCCCTCCGGCGTAGTCTTCAATTGTTGTGCCGACATGCGGTGGTATGCCGGCAAAGAGGCACTGCCATCGTTCGATCGCCCGAGTAATGGCGGTCGGATAGCTCATGGCCCCTTTCCTCCCGAGGTCGCGCCGGTCAGCCAGCTCGAGGCCAACGAAGGTTCCCATCTCGCCAAAGCGGCCGATCAGACGCCACCCCGGCGCGGGCTTGCGGAAGCACAGTGCCCAGACCCCATCGACCTCATTCAGTTTTTCCAAGGTGGGTTCAAATCCCTTCTTGTATCTACCGTCGATGTAGGGAAGCGCGACCCTGATCAAATTGCCCCTGACAAACTGTGCAGTAACAAATCTGGCTTCCTCCGCCGTGAAGTGCGCTGGAGCGTCCTCGCCGCGAATAACATTGGCAATCTCCGGAAGCAGCAGCAAGCTCCTTCTCCCGACCGGTCGTGATCCATCCAACGCAACCAATTGGCCCGTCGCGAGTAGACTTAGGCAAGTTGCGTTAAAAGTCAACTAACATCGGCGCGCGCCGTCCATCCGTGGCCGTATCGAGTGACTATACGCGCGCCGTGAGACAGCGCCACCCCCTCACGTCGGCCGCTTCGGGGCCTCCTGTGCCGTTTCGGGGGCCACCGTGCGGGGGCAGACGATGACTTCCAGGCGGGTGCCGTCCTCCCCCTGGAACGTCGTTTGCGCGCAGGTGCCGCTGGCCAGGAGGAGGGCGAAGATGGCGGCGAGGTTCATTGGGGGCCTCCCGGCGCGCTGCGGTAGAGCAGGTCGGTTTTCTGGGCGCTGCCGGCGGAGGAGCCCACCCAGTAGCTCACCGTGCTGGTGGCCATCGCGGCGAGGGTGCCGAGCAGCATGTTGAGGATGGTCTCGCTGCCCGCCGGCAAGGCGCGGGTCAGTGCCGCCCACATCACCAGGCCGAAGGTGCTCAGCACCACGAAGCTCACCACCGCGGGCGCCCAGGCGACGGCGCTGCCGGATTTCGCGAGGTTGACGGTCTGGGCGCGGGCGTCCTGCACGTCTTTCAGGCGGGCGGTGAGGGTGTCGAGGTCGGCCTGGCGGGCCTCCTGTTCCTGCTGGGCGGCGAGCTGGGCGAGTTGGAAGCGCAGTTGCGCGGCGAGTTGGGGATTGGCGGCGATGGTTTGGCTCGCCACCGCGTCATCCGACGTGCCGGTGACGGTTTGCACCACCTGGGCGACGGCGGCGGCGGTTTTCTCGCCGGCGGCGCCGAACAGGAATTTGCCGATTTCGGGGGCCAGCGAGATCGCCAGCGGAATCAGGGCACCCATGTCGCTCTCCTATTTGCTGGCGCGGAACAGGCCGCTGACCACGAAGCCGGCGCCGGCCACCAGGGCGCCGGCCACCCAATGCACCAGCTTCACCGCGCCGATCGACTGCGCCACCGTGGTGGCGATGCCGCCGAGCTTGTGTTCGAAGGCGAGCATGCGGGCCTCGGCGCCGGCCTCGGCGCGGGCGATGCGGTCCTCCAGCGCGGTGACCTTGGCTTCCAGGCGGCCCAATGCGTGGGCGATGTCGCTTTCCGCGAAGTCGTTCATGTGAGGATGTCCTGTAAGGAGGAAGGAAGGGCTTCTTTTTGAAAAAAGAAGCAAAAACTTTTTATTCCGTGTTGCTTCGGTGTCCTGTGCCGACACTCCGAAGCAAACGGATGAAAGTTTTTTTGGTTCTTTTTTTTCAAAAAAAGAACCGCTTGCTTGCTTAACCCAGCAGCGACTGCCGGAACCCCGGCCGGAACCCGGGCGGCGCCGCCGTGGTGCCGGCGACCAGCGGCCGCAGCAGCGTCGCCAGGCCGGGCGCGATGGCGGCGAGGTTGTTGGGGCCGGAGGGGTGGAGGCCCAGGGAATCCACGCCCAGGGCCGGGTTGAGCAGGCCGGTGGTGTCGATCCAGTGGACCTGGGCCGGCGCCGCTGACGCGGCGATGGCGGCTTGCAGGGTGGTGGCCTCGGCGCCGTTGAAGGGGCGCAGCACGGCGATCGGCGTGGCCGGGCAGGCGGCGAGGAGGGCGTTGAGCAGGCCGGTCATCGCCGCGGTGATGTCGGTGGTGCCGTCATTGGTGCCGATGTCGAGCACCATCAGGTCGGGCGGCGCGGCGAGGCTGCGGCTGGCGCCGGCGTAGAGGCTGGACCAGCTGGTGGCGAGCGCCGGGACGTTGCCGGAGCCGGCGGCGGTGACGCCGAGCCCGCCGAAGCCGACCACGCCGACCTCGGCGCCGAGCAGGGCGCCGAGGCGGTAGGCCCAGCCGGACAGCGCGTCATTGCGGTCGGGGTCGGTGGTGGCGGCCTCGCCGAGGGTGCGGATGCCCTCGGTGACGCTGTCGCCGAACACCAGCAGCTTCAGCGGCGCCGCAAGCGGGGCAGCGACGCTGGCGCCGGTGGCGAGGGTGAGGCCGGTGAACACCAGGCGGGTGGAGGCGCCGGCGTTCCAGCGGTTCGCCGTCTCGGTGGTGGATTTCACCGCGACTTCGAGCAGATGATACGGCACGTCGGCATTGCCCGCGGTGGCGGCGGGCGGCGCGCAGGTGATGGTGCCGGCCACCGTCGCCTGGGTCCAGGGGCCATTGTCGATGCGCCACCAGAGCTGGCTCGGCGGCGTCACCATGCCCGAGACGTCGAAGTTCAGCCCGCAG
>CAIYPH010000694.1 GCA_903928045.1 uncultured Rhodospirillales bacterium | reverse complement strand
GCCATGAAGTGCTGCATGGCGTTGTTGTCGAGGTTGCCGACGGGGAATTCGTTATCCTGGTTGGGCCGTCCGGCTGCGGTAAATCGACGCTGCTGCGCATGATCGCCGGGCTCGAGAATATCACCCGCGGAGATATCGCGATCGGGGACCGTGTGGTGAACAATGTCGCGCCAAAAGAGCGTGATATTGCGATGGTGTTCCAGAATTACGCGCTCTATCCGCATATGACTGTTCGCGACAACATGGCCTTCTCGCTGCTGCTGGCCAAGGCGCCGAAGCAGGTGATCGACGAGAAGGTGGGCCGGGCCGCGGCGATTCTCGGCCTCACCCCCTACCTCGAGCGCTATCCCCGCCAGCTCTCGGGCGGCCAGCGCCAGCGCGTGGCGATGGGGCGCGCGATTGTGCGTGATCCGCAGGTGTTTTTGTTCGATGAGCCGCTTTCCAATCTCGATGCCAAGCTGCGCGTGGCGATGCGCGCCGAGATCAAGGACCTGCACCAACGGCTTGGCACCACCACCGTCTACGTCACGCACGACCAGATCGAGGCGATGACGATGGCGGATAAAATCGTGGTGATGAATTCCGGCAACGTCGAGCAGATCGGCGCGCCGCTTGAACTGTATGACCGGCCGGCGAACCTGTTCGTCGCCGGGTTCATCGGGTCGCCGGCGATGAATTTCGTGCGTGGGCGGATTGAGGGCGGCGCGTTCCGCTCGGGTTCCGTCAGCTTCCCGCTACCGCCTGGCGCCCCCACTGGGCACACCGGTGACGTGGTTTACGGCATCCGGCCCGAGCATCTCCGGCTCGACCCGGCGGGGATCGCCGCTACTATTGTGGTGGTGGAGCCGACGGGGTCCGAGACGCAGGTGATCATGAAGTTCGGCGATGCCACCATGCTCGGCGAAACCCGTCCGGTCGGCGCGTTCCGCGAGCGCATCGCCGACACGCCGGGCGCGATGCTGCATGTCTCGCCCGATACCGCGCTCGTTCATTTGTTCGACGAAGCGACGGGCGCGCGGCTCAACTGAGCCCGCGCCACCTAGGTTCACAACGTGCGGCCTCAGGCCGCCATTCTGGGAGGCTGATGGTATGACTGGTTTTACACGCCGTGACAGTTTCGCCGTGGGTGCCGGCGCGGTCGCATCCGCCGCCGTGCTGCAACCGGGCGCGGCCCATGCCGCCATCCCGGTGGTCAAGGTCGACCCGCCGAAGCAGCCGATCGAGGCGGGCGCCACGCTGCGCGTGATCCGCCCGACCAAGTTCGTCGACCCCGACGAAATCGTCTGGAATGAAAACACCGCGAAGTTTGCGAAGTCCACCGGCGTTCAGGTGCGTACGGATTTCGTCGGCTGGGAAGACATCCGCGCCCAGGTGGCGGTGGCCGCGCGGACCGGCGCCGGGCCGGACATCTCGGTGGGCTGGGCTAATGACCCGCACCTCTACACCGAAAAGGTGCTGGATATGACGGAGCTTGCCACGTACCTTGGCAAGAAATATGGCGGCTGGGGCGCGCTGCCCTCTGTCTATGGTAAGAAGTTCGGGTCCAACCAGTGGATCGGCCTTCCGATGGGCTGCGGCGGCGGCGCGCTGGTGTACCGCAAGTCCTGGGTGAATGAGGCAGGGTATGATGTGCCGCCGGATGATCTCGGCAAGTTCCTCGATCTCTGCCGCAAGCTGCACAAGAACGGCCATCCCGTGGGCTGGGCGCTCGGCAACTCGCAGGGCGACGGCAACGGCACCGCGACCTGGCTGCTCTGGGCGCATGGCGGCTACCAGGTCGACGAGAAGAACGTCGTCTCGATCAACCGCAAGGAGACGATCGCGGCGCTGAAATATGGGGCGGAACTCTACAAGACGTTCATCCCTGGCACACTCTCCTGGCTCGACCCGAGCAACAACAAGGCCTACCTCGCCGAGGAAATCTCGATGACGTCGAACGGCGTCTCGATCTACTTCGTGGCGAAGAATGGTGCGGCGAAGGATCCGGCGATGGCCAAGATCGCCGCGGACACAGAGCACGCCCGGCTTCCTGGCTCCTTCCAGGGCCGTGCGCCGGAAGCCGCCAACACCCTCAACGCGATGGTGTTCAAGCACACGAAGTACCCGAACGCTGCGAAGGAATATCTCCGCTTCATGATGGAGGTGGAGCAGTACGACAACTGGCTGACCCAGTGCCTCGGCTACTGGGCGCATCCGCTGCTCGCCTTCGACCAGTCGGATTGCTGGAAGTCGGACCCGAAGATCCTGGCGTATCGCGACGCGCAGAAGATGACCTTCTGGGACGGTTACAAGGGCCCGATCACCGCGGGTGCCGCGGCAGCGACGGCGGAATATATCCTCGTGCAGATGTTCGCCGGCGTGTGCGCCGGGCAGTCGACGCCCGAGGAAGCCGTCAAGGAAGCCGAGCGTCGCCTGACGCGCATCTACAAGAAGGGCTGAGACTCAGGGCGCCGCCGGGGTTTGCCCGGTGGCGCCAGTCTCGGGCACGGAAAGGCAGATCATGGACGCTTCGACCTGGAAACCCTCACGGGCCGAGCCAAGCTGGCTCGCGCGGCTGTTCGACTACAAGCCGTTCCTGATCTTTATCTGCCTGCTGCCGGCGATCGGGTTGTTGCTGGCGTTTCTCACCTATCCGCTCGGCCTCGGCATCTATCTCGCCTTCACCGATACCGAGATCGGCGGCAATGGCGAATGGGTGGGCCTTGAGAACTTCATCAGCCTGCTCGATGACCGGATTTTCATCACCTCGGTGTGGAATACGCTGTTCTACACCTTCACCGCGACGGTGCTGAAATTCGCCCTCGGCCTGTGGCTGGCGCTGCTGCTCAACCACCACATCCCCTTTAAATCCTTCCTGCGCGCCATCATCCTGCTGCCCTACATCACGCCGACGGTGCTGAGCGCGATCGCTTTCTGGTGGATCTACGATCCGCAGTTCTCCATCATCTCCTACGTGCTGGTCGACCGGCTGCATCTTCTCGACCATTACATCGACTTCCTCGGCACCCCCTGGGCGGCGCGCTGGTCGCTCATCGTCGCCAATGTGTGGCGCGGCATTCCCTTCGTCGCCATCACCCTGCTGGCCGGGCTGCAGACGATCTCGCCCTCGCTCTACGAGGCGGCGCTGCTCGATGGCGCCTCGCCCTGGCAGAGCTTCCGCCACATCACCTCGCCGCTGCTAATGCCGATCCTCGCGATCGTGATGACGTTCTCGGTGCTGTTCACCTTCACCGATTTCCAGCTGGTCTACGCCATCACCCGTGGCGGGCCGATCAACTCCACGCACCTCATGGCGACGCTGGCCTTCCAGCGCGGCATCCCCGGCGCGCAACTCGGCGAGGGCGCGGCGATCGCCGTTGCGATGATCCCCTTCCTCGTCTTCGCTACGCTGTTCAGCTACTACGCGCTTGGGCGGCGCAAATGGCAGCAGGGCTCGGACAATGATTGAGAATTGCCATGAGTAACACCACCGTCGAACAGCCCGCCGTGACCGAGGCTGATGGCCCGCAGGTGATGTCATGGGACAGCGGCATGCGCCGCATCATCACCATCTACATCCCGCTGACCATCTTCGTGATTGTCCTGCTGTTCCCGTTCTATTGGATGGCGATCACCGCCTTCAAGCCGAACGGCGAGCTGATGAACTACAAGGACAATAACCCATTCTGGATCAATCACCCGACCTTCGCCAATATCAACAAACTGCTGTTCGAAACCGATTACGGACACTGGCTCGTCACCACGATGAGCATCGCCTTCGGCTCCACCTTCCTCTCGTTGCTCGCCAGCGTGCTTGCCGCCTATGCCATCCAGCGCCTGCGCTTCAAGGGCTCGGACTATGTGGGCCTCGCCATCTACGCAGCCTACCTGGTACCGCCCTCCATCCTGTTCATCCCGCTCGCCCAGGTGGTTTACCAGCTCGGCCTTTTCGACACGCCCTATGCGCTGATCCTCACCTACCCGACCTTCCTGGTGCCGTTCTGCACCTGGCTGCTGATCGGCTACTTCAAGTCGATCCCCTACGAGCTCGAAGAATGCGCCCTGATCGATGGCGCCTCGCGCCTGCAGATCCTCCGCCGCATCACCCTGCCGCTTGCCGTACCGGGCCTGATCTCGGCCGGCATCTTCGCCTTCACCCTGTCCTGGAATGAGTTCATCTACGCGCTCGCCTTCATCTCCTCCACCGAGAAGAAGACCGTGCCCGTGGCGGTGCTGACCGAACTGGTGCAGGGCGACGTCTACCATTGGGGCTCGCTGATGACGGGCGCGTTGCTCGGCTCGCTGCCAGTGGCGATTTTCTACATGTTCTTCGTGGAATACTACGTCTCAAGCCTCACCGGCGCGGTGAAGGAGTAGCCCGATCCGCGTTCGCCCCGCCGCCCCGGATGACCTCGCCGGGTTGATCGCGCTCTACGCGCAGCTCAACCCCGACGATCCGGCGCCCGACCCCGCCGCGGCGGGGCGGGCCTGGGCGGCGATGTTGGCGCGGGATGGGCTCACCGTCTTCGTCGCAGACCACGACAGCACCCTGGTCGCCACTTGCACGCTGATCGTGGTGCCCAATCTCACCCGCAGCGCACGGCCCTACGCGCTGATCGAGAACGTCGTCACCGACGCTGCACGTCGGACACAGGGGCTCGGCCGTGCCGTCATCGAAGCTGCGCTGGCGAGTGCTTGGGCGGATGGCTGCTACAAGGCGATGTTGATGACCGGTTCGAAGCGTCCGGAGACGCTGCGTTTCTATACCGGTCTCGGGTTCGAGCAGTCGAAGACGGGCTTCCAGATGCGGAAGCCCATCTGATCGGTCAGTCCACCGGGCGGTAGGCGTGCCGGCCTACCTTAGAAACGTCGATCCCTTCCATCCGGATCAACCGCGTCGAGTCATCGCGCTTCGGGGAGTGCAGCACGCCGGGGTCGTAGGAATAGGCCATGCCCGGCGTCAGCTCGTAGACCCGTGTCGGGCGGCAGGTGCCGGGCTTGCCTGGGGCGGGATCGGAGAGCTTTTCCCAGTCGGTCATGATGGTTTTGCCGGTGGCCTGGCCGTAGATCGCCCAGGTCGGGCCGTGGTC
>CAIYPH010000693.1 GCA_903928045.1 uncultured Rhodospirillales bacterium | reverse complement strand
GACACCTACGAGAAGGTCGACGGCATCGTCAATTTCGACAAGGCGGTGGATTTCGGCTGGTTCTACTTCCTCACCAAGCCTTTCTTCTACGCGATCGACTGGATCTACGGCCAGGTCGGCAATTTCGGCGTGGCGATCCTGATCTTCACGACGCTGATCAAGGGCCTGTTCTTCCCGCTGGCCAACAAGTCCTACCGCTCCATGGCCAAGATGAAGGAACTTGGCCCGAAGATGACCATCCTGCGGGAGCAGTACAAGGACAACCAGCAGGAACTCCAGAAGAAGATGATGGAGCTCTACCGCACCGAGAAGGTCAACCCGGCGTCCGGCTGTCTGCCCATCTTCATCCAGATCCCCGTGTTCTTCAGCCTCTACAAGGTGATCTTCGTCACCATCGAGATGCGCCACGCGCCGTTTTTCGGCTGGATCAAGGATCTCTCCTCGGTCGACCCCACCAACATCTTCAACCTGTTCGGCCTGATCCCCTTCGATCCGACGACGCTGCCAATGTTCGGCTCCATGCTGCACCTCGGCGTCTGGCCGGTGCTGATGGGCTTCACGATGTTCTTCCAGCAGAAGCTCAACCCGCCGCCGCCCGATCCAGTTCAGGCCAAGCTGTTCCAGTACATGCCCATCCTGTTCACCTTCATGATGGGCAGCTTCCCCGCCGGCCTGGTGATCTACTGGAGCTGGAACAACCTGCTGACCATCGCCCAGCAGTCCTACATCATGCGCCAGGCGAAGCGGGCAAAGCCGGCAAAGGCCTGACGTGCACGATCCGCAGGAAGATTTCGACCCCGAAGCCGCCCGCCTCGCCGCCCTTGAGGCGGGGCGGCTGCTGTTCGCGTCCGAATGCAATTTCTTCTTCGCCGCCCAGCGGCTCGACCAGCTGCCGCCGCCGGGCAAGCCGGAGATCGCCTTCGCCGGGCGCTCCAACGTCGGCAAGTCCTCGCTGGTCAACGCGCTGACCGGGCGGAACACGCTGGCGCGCACCTCATCGACCCCCGGTCGTACCAAGCAGCTGAATTTCTTCGATCTCGGCAACCGCCTCGTGTTGGTCGACATGCCCGGCTACGGCTACGCCCAGGCCGCAAAATCGGTGAAAGAGGACTGGCAGGGGCTGATGTTCCAGTACCTCCGCGGCCGCCCGACCCTGCAGCGCGTCATCCTGCTACTCGATGCCCGCATCGAGGTGAAGGAGAGCGACCTCGCGGTGATGGACCTGTTCGACAAGGCCGCCGTGCCCTACCTCGTCGTGCTCACCAAGGCCGATGGCGCCAGGCCCTCGGTGCTGCGGGCCAAGCAGGAAGAAGCCGGCGCGCTCGCCCGCAAACACCCGGCGGCGATGATGGAAATTGTCACCACCTCCAGCGAAACCGGCCTCGGCATCCCCGAACTGCGCGCCGAACTCGCGGCCCTCGCCGCCCCCTGACACCGAGCGGTGGCTTGACCCGCCGCCCTTGCCGCCGCAAAACGCCGCCGCACACTCTGAGGGAACACCCATGCCCGACGCCGGAACCGCCCAGCAGCAGGCCGAAATTCTCGCCCAGGCCCTGCCGTTCCTGCGCCGCTATGCCGGCGCGACCATCGTGGTGAAATACGGTGGCCATGCCATGGGTGAGGAGCATCTCGCGCGCATGTTCGGCTCCGATATCGCGCTGCTGAAGCAGGTCGGCGTGAACCCGGTGGTCGTCCATGGCGGCGGACCGCAAATCAACGCCATGCTGAAGCGGCTGGACATCAAGTCCTCCTTCATCGATGGCCTGCGCGTCACCGACGCCGCCACGGTCGAGGCGGTCGAGATGGTGCTTGCCGGCACTGTCAACAAGCACGTCGCAGGGTTGATCAACCAGGCGGGTGCGCTGGCGGTGGGCATTTGCGGCAAGGATGGCGGGCTGATCCGCGCCCGCAAAGTGGAGCGCACCCGCAAGAACCCCGAGACCGGCGCGATGGAGCCGATCGATCTCGGCTTCGTCGGTGAGCCCGACCATGTCGACGTGCGTGTCATCCACGCGCTGACCGGCGCCGGGCTGATCCCCGTCATCGCCCCGGTGGGCGTGGGGGCGGACGGGCAGACCTACAACATCAACGCCGACACTGTAGCCGGCGCCATCGCCGGCGCGCTCGGCGCCACTCGGCTGCTGATGCTGACGGATGTGCCGGGCGTGCTCGACGAGAACAAGAAGATGATCCCGGAGATGACGCTCGATACCGTCGCCGCCGGCATCGCCAGCGGCATGATCTCGGGCGGCATGATCCCCAAGGTCGAAAACTGCGTCGATGCCGTGCAGCGCGGCGCCAAGGGGGCAGTCATCCTCGACGGCCGCCTGCCGCATGCCTGCCTGCTCGAACTTTTCACCGAGGGTGGCATCGGTACTATCATCCGGGCCTAGCGGTAGGAGACCAGTTGACGGGTTGCAGGGCTAAGAAAGGAAGAGCGTTCTTTTTGTGAATAAAAAGAACCAAAAAACTTTTTATCCTATCGTTGCCCTGAGCGAGTGTCCCCGAAGGGTCGGGAGGGGTAAACGCCAAAGGAATAAAAGGTTTGTCTCTATTAGCGAATCATATGCGTAGTTCATATTAGGTTCAATCGTTTGGACGTATCGAGGATTGTGACGATGGACAGCGCGGAATTTCGCAAGTGGCTTGAGGCGAGT
>CAIYPH010000692.1 GCA_903928045.1 uncultured Rhodospirillales bacterium | reverse complement strand
GCCGCGATCGGTGCCGGCGACGGAGAAACGGCCTTTGCGGAATTCGATATCGACGGTGGCTGCTTCCAGCACGTCGGCGGCCAGAGCCTTGCCCTTGGCGATGACTTCGGCTGACGAGGCGATGATGGCGCCGCCGGCGTTCATGATGGAGCGCGAGCCGCCGGTGCCGCCGCCATCGAGCAGTTCGTCGGAATCGCCCTGCACCAGTCGCACCTGGTGGAAGGGCACGCCGAGCTGAGCGACCAGCACCTGGGCGAAGGGGGTGGCGTGGCCCTGGCCGTAGTCGAGCGTACCGGAGATGATGGTGACGGTGCCGTCGGGCTCGAAGCGGATGCCGCCCATTTCGCCGCGGGCGGGAGCGGTGACCTCGAGATACTGGCCGATGCCGCGGCCGCGCAGCATGCCACGGGCGGCGCTTTCAGCGGCGCGGGCGGGGAAGCCGTCCCAGTCGGCGGCGGCGAGGGCCTTGTCGAGCAGGGTGGAGAAGTCGCCGCTGTCATAGGTCTGGGACGATGGGGCCTTGTACGGCATGTCGGCGGGCGCGATCATGTTGCGGCGGCGCAGCTCGATGGCGTCGATGCCGGTCTTGTCGGCGGCCATCTCGATCAGCCGCTGCATGTAGTAGTTGCCTTCGGGCCGCCCGGCGCCGCGATAGGCGCCGACCGGGGTGGTGTTGGTGACGATGCAGCGCACGGCGACGTGGATAAGCGGCGTGCGGTAGGTGCCGATGATGTTCTTCACCAGGTTCATCGTCGGCGGGATGGAGGTGGCGTTGGAGAGATATGCGCCGAGATTGCCGAGGCCGCGGATGCGCAGCGCGAGGAACTGGCCCTGAGAGTCGAGCGCGAGTTCGACGTGCTGCTCATGGTCTCGCCCGGCGCTGTCGGAGAGGAAGCTGTCGGAGCGCTCGTCGGTCCATTTCACGGGGCGATCGAGGGTCTTGGCGGCGAGGAGGGCGCAGACATATTCGGGAAACAGCCCGCCCTTCATGCCGAAGGAGCCGCCGACATTGCCGGTGAGGATGCGCACCTCCGGCCGCTTCACGCCCATGGCATTGGCGACCGAGCCTTGCAAACCGTAGGCGCCCTGGCTGACCACGCGCAGGATGTAGCGGCCATCGGCGAATTCGGCGATGCAGGCGCGGGGTTCCAGCGGCGCGATCACCACGCGGTTGTTGCGCATGGCGCCGCCGACGACATGGGCGGCGGAGGCGAAGGCGGCGTCGACGGCAGCGGCGTCGCCATATGCCCAGTCGAGGATGACGTTGCCTGGCGCTTCGTCGTGCAGTTGTGGCGCGCCGGTGGCGGCGGCGGTCGAGGCGGTGGTGACGGCGGGGAGTTCGTCGATCTCGGCGAAGATCAGCTCTGCCGCGTCCTTGGCGATGGCGCGGTTCTCGGCGACGATGAAGGCAAGCGGGTCGCCGACGTAGCGCACCTTGGTGTCGGCCAGCGCGTATTGCACGGGGCGCGGGATCGGCGTGCCGTCATGGTTGGGGCCGGCGACGTTGACCTGCATGGGCTTCACCCCGCCGTTGCGGAGGTCCTCCACGGTCAGCACGGCGAGCACGCCGGGCAAAGCGCGGGCGGCGGTGACGTCGAGCCCGCGGAGCATGCCGTGGGCGACACGGCTGCGGACCATCAGCCCGTAGGCCTGGCCGGGGAGGTTGAGGTCGTCGGTGTAGCGCCCCTCGCCGCGCAGCAGCGTGGGGTCCTCCATGCGCGAGACCGGTTGGCCCACCGCGAAGCGATCATCGTCGAAAGGAGCGTTCATCGTGGGGTTTCCTGCGGCGGGTTTGCGGATCAAGCGTTCCCTCGCAAGATAGGGGCGTGGGGCGAAAGCGCAAAGGTATGGAAAATGGGCGTAACAGAATGATCTCCGGCGATGATGGCGTGGTTCCCGAGGGCGCAGCGGCGGTGCCAGGGGTGCCGAACCTGCACAGCCACGCCTTTCAGCGCGCGATGGCCGGGCTTGCCGAGCGGGCGGGCGGGGATTTCTGGCAGTGGCGGGAGACCATGTATCGCTTCCTCGCGGTGCTGACGCCGGAGGATGTGCGGGCGATTGCCGCCCAGCTCTATGTTGAGTGCCTGCTGCACGGCTACACCTCAGTCGCCGAGTTCCATTATCTGCACAACGCGCCGGATGGCGGTGCCTATGACGATCCCGCCGAGATGGCCAACGCCATCATCGCCGCCGCCGAGGATGCCGGGATCGGGCTGCTGATGCTGCCGGTGCTGTATCGTCGCTCCGGGTTCGGCGGCGCGCCGGCGGGAGAGGGGCAGCGGCGCTTCGTGTTGTCGCAGGATCGCTATGCGCGGCTGGTCGCGGGGCTCGCCGCCCGCGTGCCCGTTGGCGTGGCGCCGCATAGCCTGCGGGCGGTGACGCCGGAGGAACTGGCCTGGGCGGTGGAGTTGGCGGGGGAACGGCCGATCCATATTCATATCGCCGAGCAGACCGGCGAAGTGGATGCGTGCCTCGCCTGGTCCGGCGCCAGGCCGGTGCAATGGCTGCTCGACCATGCGCCGGTTGATCGGCGCTGGTGCCTGGTGCACGCAACCCATTGCAATGCGACGGAGCTTCAGCGCATGGCCGCGAGCGGCGCGGTGGCGGGGCTGTGCCAGACCACCGAGGCCAATCTCGGCGATGGGGTGTTTCCGCTGCACGCGTATCTCGAAGCCGGCGGGCGCTTCGGCATCGGCAGCGACAGCCATGTCTCGACCTCGCCGGTCGAGGAACTGCGTTGGCTCGACTATATCCGCCGGCTGGAGACGCGAACGCGGCGTTCGCTCGGCGCCGGGCTGCTGGATCGGGCGACAGCGGGGGGCGTGCAGGCGTTTGGGGGCGGCACGAGGCATGATTTCGTGGTGCTGGATGCCGAGCATCCCGCGCTGGTTGGCCGCTCCGGCGAGGCCTTGGTGGATGCCTGGCTGTTCAACGGCAATGGCAATCCGGTGCGTGATGTGATGGCGGGCGGGGCCTGGGTCGTGCGCGATGGCGCCCATATCCGCGGTGAACGGATTGCCGCCGATTTCCGCGCGGCGATGCGGCGGATTATGGCGCGGCTCTAGGGTAGCAGGAAGCGCTGGCCGGGCCACAGGGCGGCATTGGCGAGGATGGCGGCCGTCAAGGTGAGCGGTGTGATGCGGCGGATGACACCCTCAGGCGCCGTGCCAAAACACCAGACCAGCGTCGCCAGCGCCCCGATCGCCGCGGCGGGGCGGATGACGCCGGGGGTTCCGATCGCGATGAAGGCGGCGGTTTGCAACCAGACCAGGCCGATCAACAGGAAGACGACCCGCGCCGGCCAGATCGATGCACGGCGCGAGGTCGCTCCCGTCGTTTGCAACAGCACGATACCGGCTCCTCGCCGCTGCGCGTCCGGGGGCCGGTTTTCGGGCCCAAGCGCGCGGAAGATCCGACCGCGATTTTGCGTGCGCCCAGAATGCTGCGGATTGATTAACCGCGGGTAAACGCCGGCTCGATTTTCCACGCCAGCATCGCCAGCCCCAGGATCGCCGCGGCCGCCATTGCCACCAGCGCGACGACGCCGGGCCAGCCATAGGTTCGCCAGAGCGGCGCCGGGAGAATGCCGCCGAGGGCGCCGCCGATATAATAGGTGGTGGTGTAGATGCCGACGGCGGTGGATTTTCCCTGTGCGATGCGCGCGGCGATGTAGCCAAGCGAGAGGGTTTGCACCACGAACATGCCGCCGGCCAGCAGCGCCAGCCCCGCGACGATGCTGGCGAGATCGTGCTGCAACGTCAGGAGGATACCGGCCATGGCAAGGCCGACGCAGGCGGCCAGCGCCGGGCGGCGGCCGAAACGCAGGGTGAGACGGGCCCCGAGCGGGTTGGTGACCAGGCCGAGTAGATAGACAGTAAAGACCCAGCCTTGCTGCCCCGGGGTGAGGCGGAAGGGGGCATCGGCCAGGCGGAAATTGGCGTAGGTGAAGCTCGCGACCATGCTGAACAGCATGCAGCCGCCGATCACGCAGGTGCCGAGGAGGCGGATATTGCGCAGATGCATCCGCCAGACGGGCCAACCCGCGGTCACCGGCCGGAAATTTCGCTCTGGTGGCAACAGCAGGGCGATGGCGATGGCGCAGGCCAAAGTAAGCCCGCCGACCGCGGCAAATCCGGCACGCCAGCCGGCGATGTCGGTTGCGATCCCGGCGAGGAAGCGGCCGAAAAATCCGCCGACGATGGTACCCATTGCGTAGGCGGCGGTGGCGCGCACGGCGTCCGCGGGGGCGAATTCGTCGCCGATATAGCCGACCGCGACGGTGAAGATGAACGGGAACATCAACCCCTGCACGAAGCGCAGGGCGATCACGGTCGGCAGGTTCGGGCTGAGGGCGATCAGCAGGGTCGGCACGGTCAGCGCGAAGCAGGCACCGGCGATCAGGCGTTTGCGGCCGAGTCGGTCCGAGGCAGCGCCGACGAAGGGGGCGGCGAGGGCGACGGCGAACAGCGTCGCGGTGACGGCCAGGCTGGTGGCCGCCGGGCCGGCGGCGAAGTCGGCGGCGATCGAGGGGAGGATGGCCTGGGGGG
>CAIYPH010000691.1 GCA_903928045.1 uncultured Rhodospirillales bacterium | reverse complement strand
TCTGGGGCTCCTTCTCAATGAAGGAGTCCTATGAATCCTATCCACCCGTGATCTGGGAATCCCCTGATTTCATATCGATTCCGCGCCGCGGTGGGCCGACTTCCGCAACAGGTCTAATGCTGATGCGCAGTCTCGCCGCGCGCGATCATCAGATGGTGCATCTGGTGGTGCTGGCCGCGGGTCAGCAGGCCGATGAGGCCGAGGGCGCGGAGTTTGGCGGCGTCTTCGGGTGGAGTCTTGACCAGGAGCGTGGCGCCGGTCTCGGTCGCGGTGGCGGCGAAGCGCCAGCCGTCAGTGCCGGTCATCGTTGCGGCATGGTCGATCAACATGCGTTGGATTGACCCGCGTGTGGCACCCGTGCCCGAGACCGTGAACAGCATGCCGCCCTCGGCGGGCGCCGCCTGGACCTCGGCGTCAAGCGTGACGTTATCCATGTCGATGAGGTGCTGGCGCAGTGCCTCGATGTTGACCTTGCTCCAGTCGGTCTTGGGGTCGGCTTCCAGCAGCGCGACGATTTCCTGGATGGCGGCGAAGGCGCCTTGGCCAGGCTGCGAGGGCATGGCCGACATCATCCCGCCATGGTGGGCCGGTATCGATTGCGCCACCGCGAGGGTGGGGAGGAGCAGGGCGGCAAGGAGAAGGACGCGGCGGATCATGGCCCCACCTAGACGCTCCACCGGCCCCGCGCAATCATCGGCCCCCAGCCACCCATGCCGGCGCCGCATGGGTCCGGGCGGGCAGGTTTGTTGACATCGGCGGGGCCGCCGCTATAACCCGCCTCTCTCTGGCGACCGGGTTCCGGCCGCCACGGCGTGTTTGTGCGCCGGCTCCCTATCGGCCGGCATCTTATCAGGATCGAGTCCGATGTTCGCAGTCATCCGCACCGGCGGGAAACAGTATCGCGTGACGCCCAATGCGGTGCTCAAGGTGGAGAAGCTGGAGGCCGAGGCCGGCAGCACCGTGACGTTCACGGACGTGCTCGCGGTCGGCGGCGATGCCGGCATGCGCATCGGCACCCCCAACGTGGCCGGCGCCACCGTGACGGCCACCGTCGTCGCGCAGGACCGTCTGGACACCGTCATCATCTTCAAGAAGCGCCGCCGGCAGAACAGCCGTCGCAAGAACGGCCACCGTCAGCCGGTGACCGTGCTGCGCATCGCCGACATCACCGGCTGAGCAGGAGCACCCAACCATGGCACATAAGAAAGCCGGTGGCTCGTCCCGCAACGGGCGCGACACTGAAGGCCGGCGCCTCGGCGTCAAGAAGTTCGGCGGCGAGGCTGTCGTTGCCGGCAACATCATCATCCGCCAGCGCGGCACCAAGGTGAAGCCGGGCCGCAATGTCGGCCTCGGGCGTGACCACACGATCTTCGCGCTGATCGACGGCAAGGTGGAGTTCCAGCGCCGCGCCGACGACCGCGTGCAGGTTTCCGTGACCCCGCTGCCGATCGCCGCCGAGTAATTTTCGTCTTTCCAGCCGAGCGGACGGGGGTCGGCGCCTAGCCGGCCCCCGTTTTGTTTTGAAGCAAGCGGTTCTTTTTTGAAAAAAGAACCAAAAAACTTTTATCCACTGGCTCCGCACTCTCCCGGGAGAGCGCGACGCAAACGAATGAAAGTTTTTTTGCTTCTTTTTTTTCAAAAAAAGAAGACCCTTCCTTTCGGACCCCAACCCATGAAGTTCCTCGACCAGGCCAAGATCTATTGCCGCAGCGGCGACGGCGGCAACGGCGTCATCGCCTTCCGGCGAGAGCGGTTCATCGAATTCGGCGGACCGGATGGCGGCAATGGCGGAAAGGGGGGGGACATCGTGTTCGAGGCGATGCAGAACCTCAACACCCTCATCGACTTCCGCTACGTGCAGCATTTCCGCGGCGCCAAGGGCGGCAACGGGGCGGGTGCCGACATGACCGGGCGCGGCGCCGAGGACGTGGTGATCAAGGTGCCCGTCGGCACGCAGATCTTCGATGATGACCGCGAGACCATGCTTGCCGACCTCGATGTGCCCGGCAAGCGCGTGGTGCTGCTGCGCGGCGGGGATGGCGGGTTCGGCAATGCCCACTACAAGAGTTCCACCAACCGCGCGCCGCGCCGGGCCGATCCGGGCTGGCCGGGCGAGGAGCGCTGGATCTGGCTGCGCCTGAAGCTGATCGCCGATGCCGGGCTGGTGGGCATGCCGAACGCCGGGAAGTCCACGCTGTTGTCGGTGGTCTCGGCGGCCAAGCCGAAGATCGCCGACTACCCCTTCACCACGCTGCACCCGCAGCTCGGCGTGGTGCGGCTGTCGATGACCCAGGAATTCGTCGTCGCCGATATTCCCGGCCTCATCGAGGGCGCCCATGAAGGGGCGGGGCTCGGCGATCGCTTCCTCGGCCATGTCGAGCGCTGCGCGGTGCTGCTGCATCTGATCGACGGCGCGGCGGGGAACGTGGTGAAGGCCTACCGCACCATCCGCGAGGAACTCGCCGAATATGGCGGCGGACTGGCCGACAAGCCGGAAATCGTGGTGCTCAACAAGGCGGACGCGATGACGGCGCGGGAGATTTCCGCCCGCCGCGCTGCCCTGCGCAAGGCCAGCGGG